>JANPGQ010000281.1:0-11258 GCA_031423975.1 Cytophagales bacterium
TTATCTGTTCCGCCCGAGATGATTTTATAACCTTTATCTACAAAACCCTGTGCCATTACTTTGGCATTACGTTGTAATTGTTCGGCATAATCTTGGAAATTATCCGTCAAGGCTTCACCAAAAGCAATGGCTTTGGCAGCAATTACGTGTTCTAATGGTCCGCCTTGTGTGCCTGGAAAAACACCGCCGTCTAATAAAGCCGACATCATTTTCAATTCACCTTTCAAGGTTGTTAGACCAAAAGGATTCACAAAATCATTTCCCATCATAATCAGACCGCCACGTGGACCTCTCAAAGTCTTGTGAGTTGTCGTGGTTACGATATGGCAATGTTCCATTGGGTTATTCAATAAACCTTTGGCGATAAGTGCCGATGGATGAGAGATATCGGCTAATAAAATTGCCCCAATTTCGTCTGCAATGGCACGTAAACGTACATAATCCCAATCACGTGAATAGGCAGATGCTCCGCAGATAATTAATCTTGGTTTTTCTTTCAAAGCAGTGGCTTCTACTTTATCCCAATCAATCAAACCTGTTTCTTCTTCTACGCCATAGAAAAATGCTTGGAAGTATTTTCCCGAAAAATTCACGGGCGAACCATGTGAAAGGTGTCCTCCGTGTGAGAGGTTAAACCCTAAAATTTTATCGCCTGGATTCAAAAACGAAAGAAAAACTGCCGCATTTGCCTGAGCCCCAGAGTGTGGTTGAACATTTGCCCATGAAGCTCCAAAAAGTGCTTTGGCACGGTCAATAGCAATGTTTTCTACTTGGTCAACTACTTCACAACCACCATAATAGCGTTTCCCAGGAAGTCCTTCTGCATATTTATTGGTCAAAACTGAGCCTTGGGCTTCCATGACTTGTTTTGAAGTGAAATTTTCAGAAGCAATCAACTCCAAACCATACTCTTGACGGTGAGCTTCTTGATTAATCAAATTGAAAATTTCGAGGTCTCTTTCGAGCGTAAAAGTTGCTGTTTTCATGGAGTGATTTTGGAATTTTTTGGAAAGGACTTTGGAATTTTACAAAAAATCTTTTTATCCTTATAAAATCGTTGATTTTGAATTAATTCTCTGTAAAAATACTGTTAAAAAATGGAATGTGAAAATTTTTTAGGGATTAGGAATTAGGGATTAGGTAATTAGGAATTGGGGATTGCGGACTTAGTGAGGATTATTCATCTTTAATCTAATGTTTGAATAAAATGATTTTCTTATTGTCAAATCCTTATTTACTCAATTCCCTAATCCCTAATTCTCAATCCCTAAAAATTGGTACAAATATTGATGCAAAGAGACTACATACCCATAAAAATAACATAACCCCATGAAAATAACACTTTTTTGTATTTTACTTATAACCACCACTATAAGTTTCTCATTTGCTATTCCCGCAAAACCATTCAAATTGTTAGCCCTCAAAGACGTTTCTTATCTTTTTAGTAAAGGATTTGATGAAAAGAAAGCCATTGAACCGATATTATTTAAGGCTTCCGTGGCTGAACCCATCAAGACAATGAATAACTCGAAAATTTCTTTCAAGATTGCCTTAGATGAAAATTATAAGGTAAAATTGACTTGGGCGAGTGCTAATGGACATCAAGCCAAGCGTTATATTATTCAAATCAGCCATGATAGAGAATTATTTTATGATTTGGAAGAAATATTGGTTTTGCCTAATTCAGAGGAAAGAGCAATATATACTTTCGTTGACCCACGTTCTTATTCAGGCACGAGGTATTACCGAATTGTTGAGAAAGATGAGGCTGATAAAATGTTTGTTTACGCTCCCGTGAAAATGACTGTTGAAGCTATGCAAGCACCTGCTGAATTGGTAAAATGCCTGCAAACGGAAGAAAATAACGTAATTCACATCAAAACGGCAGATAGTAGATTAGTACCAATTCTAACAACTGACACAGGAATGGGAATCCCTTGCGACTATAAATACAGCGAGGCTACGCAGACGGGCGTTTTGAAGCCAATTTATTATTTGGCGGGTGGAAATTATCATTTGAAAGTACGTTTAGGAAATAACGAATCGAAGTATATCGTAACGGTTTCGGATTTGGAAGGAAGCCAGTTTTAAGGTAGTTTATAATTGACAATGATTAATTGATAATTAGAGTGTTATTTCATAAAAATAGGTCTGTGTTTTCGCACAGACCTATTTTTATGAAGCATAGTTCAAAAAACTACAAATTATTCATTATCAACTATCAATTACTTTTTCCCCTCTGCATACTGCATTGGATAAATATCTTTTTGATAAGCATCCCAATTCCCTTTTTTGTAATGATTATCACCAAAGAATGTAATTACTTGGTGAAATTGAGGGGCTTCTTGATAGCCTGGTACGGGCTGAATCATATTGAATTTTTCGTCTAAATATACAATGGTTGGAAATGACATTTTCCCTTGCAAAAGTGCCACACCTGCTTGATTATAGCCATTTTGCCAAATATATTTTTGAGTACCAATCGTGATGGTATCTTTGATTTCAGCATCTAATTTTACGGCATAAAATTTCTCTTTCACAAACTCTGCTACTCGGTCATTGGTAAAAGTTTTTTGGTCCATCACCTTGCACCAGCCACACCAGCCTGTATATACATCCACCATGATTTTGCGAGGTTCTTTTTGTGTGGCAGCAAAGGCTTGTTCCAAAGTCATCCATTCAATTTTTTGTCCAGCGTGCGGATTTGCTACTTGTGCTTTTACTGAAAAAATGGTGGCAGTAAATATTAGTGTTATGAAGAAATTTCTCATGTTGATTAATGATTATGTTTAACGTACTGAGGGTCAATAATTTATTTAGCTTAAAAACGTATATTTAGACAAAAATAATTCATTTTCAATTTGTTTTTACGTCAAAGTGAATTATTTCTGAAAACTACCTTTTGAAAATGTTGGGTTTGAAACGAAAATTTAGCTAAAAAGGTTAATTTATAATAAGCTAAAAATTAGACGAAAACCTTTCACTCCGTCACTCATTAGACTATGGCACTATTAAGACATAAAAAAGACAGATTATTTGAAGCTGAACAAAAACGCCGTGATTTGGGTTTTGGTACACAAATCAATGACCCCGATACTCGGCTTTTGAATAGAGATGGGAGTTTCAATGTCAAGCGAGAAGGCGGAACATTTTGGAGTCGTCTTAATCTTTTCAATCGCTTGATTGTATGCTCTTGGGGGCGATTTTTATGGCTGATTGTGGTATTTTACCTAACGTTAAATTTCATTTTTGCAGGAATTTATGAGCTTGTGGGAATTGAAAATCTACAAGGTTCAGATCTTTCTTCGCCAGGAAGTAGATTTATGGATGCCTTCTTTTTCTCTTCACAAACGCTCACTACGGTTGGCTATGGACGTATTGCACCCGTAGGTTTTGGGGCAAGTACGGTGGCGGCTATTGAGTCATTATTAGGGCTTTTGATTTTTGCCTTAGCTACCAGTTTGCTGTATGGGCGTTTTTCCAGACCCGTTGCCCGCATTAAATATTCCGATAAAGCCGTCATTGCTCCCTATCTTGATATTACAGGTTTTATGTTCAGAATTGTAAACGAACGAGCCAATCAACTCATTGATATTCAGGTAGAACTGGTGATGGCTTCCTTAGAAACTCAACCCAGCGGAAAAGCAATTAGACAATATAAAGGACTTAATTTAGAGAGAAATAAAGTAAATTTTTTCCCTACCAACTGGACTATCGTTCATGCCATTACAGAAGATAGCCCCATGTTTGGCATTAGTCAAGAGCAATTAATTGAACAAGATACCGAATTTTTGATTTTGATAAGAGCAACCGAAGATACCTTCAATCAAACCGTTCATTCGAGGTCATCCTATCATATTAATGAAACAGTTTTTGGAGCAAAGTTTTCGCCCATGTTTAGTGATAAACAAGGCTCTGGCATGGTAGTTTTAGATTTGTCGAAAATTTCTGATATTCACGATGCTCCACTGGTGAGTGAGTATGTGCCTAATGAGAAGGAGGGATAATCTATTTTTTGTATCTTTACTTTTTACAAAACTTCAACAATGGACTTTAAATTAACATCTGAATATAAACCCACAGGCGACCAACCACAGGCAATTGCTCAGTTAGTGGAAGGTATTCAAAAAGGTGAAGAGGCTCAAACGCTCTTGGGCGTAACGGGTTCGGGAAAGACTTTCACGGTGGCGAATATGATTACGCAAATCAATCGTCCGACCTTGGTGTTGAGTCATAACAAAACCCTTGCGGCTCAATTGTACGGAGAATTTAAACAGTTTTTTCCTGAAAATGCTGTTGAATATTTCGTTTCTTATTATGATTATTACCAACCCGAAGCCTTCATCGCTTCCACGAATACCTACATCGAAAAAGACCTTCAAATCAACGAAGAAATTGATAAGTTGAGGCTTTCTACGACTTCATCCTTGATGTCTGGGCGAAGAGATATTATTGTAATTGCCTCTGTTTCATGTATTTATGGTATGGGAAATCCCGAAGAATATCGTAAAAGCATCCTTCGTTTTGGCGTTGGTGAAATCATTTCTCGCAATCAATTTCTCTTTCGTTTAGTAGAAATTCTCTATTCCCGCACAGAAGTAGAATTCACTCGTGGAACATTCCGTGTAAAAGGTGATACCGTTGATATAAATTTACCTTATGCTGAATTTGGGTATCGGATTATTTTCTTTGGCGATGAAATTGAAGCCATCCAACGCATTGATACCGCTTCGGGTAAAAAACTTTCGGACGAAAAGATGATTGCCATTTTTCCCGCAAATCTCTTCGTAACAGGGCGTGATGTGCTGAATAATGCCATCAATTTTATTCAAGATGATTTGGTTTCGCAGATAAAATTCTTTGAATCTGAAAGTCGTTTGTTGGAAGCCGACCGTATCAAACAACGCACCGAATTTGATATGGAAATGATGCGTGAATTGGGCTATTGTTCTGGTATTGAGAACTATTCACGCTATTTTGACCAACGAAAACCTGGGCAAAGACCTTTCTGTTTATTAGACTTTTTTCCCGATGATTTCCTTTTGGTGGTTGATGAAAGCCACGCCACGATGCCCCAAATAAAAGCCATGTGGGGAGGCGACCGTTCCAGAAAGGAGGCTTTGGTGGATTACGGTTTCCGTTTGCCCTCGGCGATGGATAACCGTCCGTTGACTTTTCAAGAGTTTGAAAACATTACGGGACAGACCGTTTATGTGTCGGCAACCCCCGCAGATTATGAACTCAGGCGTTCGGAAGGTGTTGTGGTTGAGCAAGTTATCCGCCCAACGGGACTTTTAGACCCTGAGATTGAGGTACGTCCGAGTCTCAATCAGATTGATGATTTATTGGAAGAAATTCACGAGAGAATTCAATTACAAGAACGAGTTTTGATAACGACTTTGACCAAAAGAATGGCAGAGGAATTATCTAAATATTTGGATAAAGTGGGTATCAAATGCCGTTATATTCACTCGGAAGTGAAGACCTTGGAACGCATCGAAATCCTGCGAGAATTGCGTTTGGGCGTGTTTGATGTGTTGGTGGGCGTAAACCTCTTGCGGGAAGGGTTGGATTTGCCAGAGGTTTCATTAGTGGCAATTATGGATGCCGACAAAGAAGGTTTTCTTAGAGATATTCGTTCATTAATTCAGACCATTGGACGGGCAGCCCGAAACGACCGAGGCAAAGTTTTGATGTACGCTGACCGAATGACGGGTTCGATGGAAAAAGCCATTGACGAAACCAACCGACGGAGGGCAATTCAGATGGAATATAATTTGGCAAACGGCATTACGCCAAAGACCATTTTGAAGTCGAAAGAGAAGATTTTGGAACAAACATCCATTGCCGATGTCATGGGAAAACCCCTCAGAAACGTCCAATACTACACCGAACCGCAAGAATTACAGATGGCAGCCGACCCCGTAGTGGCATACATGACGAAAGACGAACTGGCAAAACAAATCAAAAAGGTACAGTCTGACATGGAAAAAGCCGCCAAAGAATTAGATTTCATGAATGCGGCAAGATTGCGTGATGAAATGTTGGGCTTGAAGAAGTTGATGGAGGGGAAGTAAAATAATTTCTCAATATTTTTGTTTCTAAGCATAATCCATTAAGTTTGCATCATAAAATAAAACAATGATAACAAATTTCAAAAATACAGCATGGTGGTGGCAATTGACAAAAGTCGATTGAACAGTATCATTTTGTGTTTTCGTTAAAAAGATATATTCTTACGAAAAGGCTTACTGTTCAATCAGTAAGCCTTTTTTATTTGCTAATCAAAAAACAGTAACATGAAAATATTAGTCCTTGATAATTACGATTCGTTCGTTTATAATTTAGTCTATATCTTAAAAGATTTGGGCAATAAAGTGGATGTATTTCGCAATAATGAAATCACTTTGGAAGAAGTGGGGAAATACGACAAAATCCTCCTTTCACCAGGTCCTGGCATTCCCGAAGAAGCAGGTATTCTGTTGGATGTTATCCGTGAGTATGCTCCTACGAAATCAATTTTTGGGGTATGTTTGGGGCATCAAGCCATTGGTGAAGCCTTTGGGGCAAAGTTGCATAATATGGGCGAAGTTCTGCATGGCGTAACCACCAAATGTATCATCACCGACCCAACGGAAATCCTTTTCCAAGGCGTACCCAAAGAAGTGGACGTTTGTCGTTATCATTCATGGACGGTAGTTTCAGAAACCATGCCCAAAGACTTGAAAATCACGGCAATAGATGAAAACGATTACGTGATGGCAGAGGCTCATACTCGCTATGATGTGCGTGGAGTGCAGTTTCATCCAGAGGCGTATTTGACGCAGTTTGGGGTAAAAATGGTGGAGAATTGGGTGAAAAGTTAATATTAAAACACAATGAAAAACTACTTACAAAAACGAATCTCAGGCGAAATTCTCAGTAAAAAAGAAGCCCAAGAAGCCCTTTCTATTATTGCGAGAGGAGAAGCGAATAATAGCCAAATAGCCTTATTTTTAACCACATACATGATAAAATCTATCACGGCCGACGAATTAGAAGGGTTCCGTGATGCGATGTTGGAGTTGGCTTTGACCGTCGATTTATCCGAATTTTCACCGATGGATGTTTGCGGAACGGGCGGTGATGGCAAGGATACTTTTAACATCTCCACCACTGCCTCTTTTGTGGTAGCTGGAGCGGGTCAACACGTAGCAAAACACGGCAATCATGGTGTTTCGTCGTCGGTGGGTTCTTCTACGGTTTTGGAATATTTGGGGGTAAAATTTACCAATGACGAAAGTTATCTGAAAGCCAAAATTGAAGAGGCAGGGATTTGCTTTCTGCACGCTCCTTTATTTCACCCAGCCATGCGTTTTGTGGGACCGATTAGGAAGGAATTGGGTATGAAAACTTTTTTCAATATGCTTGGCCCCATTCTGAATCCTGCCAAAGTAGAAAAGCAAATCACGGGGGTTTATAGTCCAGAAGTGTTGAGTCTGTACGGAGAATTATTCCAAAAAACGGGTAAGAATTTTGGCGTTTTGTACGGATTAGATGGCTACGATGAAATCTCTCTGACTTGTGATTTTGAATTAATCACCCAAAAAGGAAAAGAAACCATTTCTACCAAACAATTAGGCTTTACAGAGTGTCTTCCTTGTGATTTGGAAGGAGGAAGTAACGTAGAAGAATCGGCAAAAATCTTGGTAAATATCTTAGAAAATAAAGGCACAAAAGCCCAAACCGAGGTAGTTTTAGCCAATGCTGCCACCGCTTTATATTGTGTAAATGATACTTTAAGCCTTGCAGACGCAGTTTTGAAAGCAAAAGAGTCCTTAGAAAGTGGAAAAGCCTTATCTTCGTTTAAAAAATTTATCGCCTAAACAATGACCATTTTAGATAAAATAATTGCCCGAAAAAAAGAAGAAGTAGCTGAGAGAAAAACCTTGGTTTCTGTAAAAGAATTAGAAATGAAAGGCTATTTTGCCAAAACAACTAATTCACTGAAAACCAGTTTATTAAATCCCGCTTCAAGTGGAATAATTGCGGAATTTAAGCGTAAATCACCCTCAAAAGGTATCATAAATGCCAACGTTACGCCCGAAGAGGTTACTCGTGGATACGTCCAAGCGGATGCAGTGTGCCTTTCGGTTTTGACGGATATGGACTTTTTTGGCGGTTCAGATGACGATTTTCTTCGAGCCAGAAGAGCCAATCCAAGTACCCCGATGATTCGCAAGGATTTTATGATTGATGAATACCAAATCATCGAAGCAAAGGCTTTGGGAGCAGACGTTATTCTGTTGATTGCTGCCAATTTGAATCCGCAAAGAGTGAAAGAATTAGGAAAATTGACGAAGGAATTAGGCATGGAAACGCTCTTGGAAATCCACGATGAAGAAGAATTAGATAGAAGCCTTTGCGAGTACATAGACGTAGTGGGCGTAAACAACCGAAACCTCAAAAATTTCTCAGAGCAAAACGTAAATGCTTCTTTGGAATTAGCCGATAAAATTCCAGCTAATTGCATCAAAATTTCAGAAAGTTGTATTTCAGAAGCAGAAACAATAAAGCTTTTAAAATCAGTAGGTTACAGAGGTTTTTTAATGGGAGAAACCTTTATGAAAACGCAAAATCCCGCACAGGCTTTAGCGGAGTTGATTGGGCAATTGTAAAATTGTTTTACGATAAATGGGTATAAAATAAACGAGACAAAGAATAGAATTTCACTGCGACAATTGATGTATCTTTTTTACTAATTTTTTGATTAAATTTGTTTAGAAAATATTCATTAATCGAGCATCGAATCCCAACTCTCGAGTATCAAAATTAACCCACTAAAAATTATGAGACTAAAAATTTGCGGAATGCGGGAGGCAGAAAATATTCGCCAAGTATTGACTTTACAACCCGACTATATGGGGTTTATATTTTACGAAAAATCAAGCCGTTATGTGGGCGATGAATTGGATGAAGATTTGTTGAATTCTTTTCCATTTACTACTCGAAAAGTAGGTGTTTTTGTAAATGCTACGGCATCTTATATCTTGGAAAAAGTAAAAAAATATAATTTGGATTATGTACAATTGCATGGGGAAGAGTTACCTGATTTTTGTAGGAACCTAAAACTAAAAGGCGTAAATGTCATCAAAGCTTTTTCGGTAGATACTAATTTTAATTTTGGGAAATTGCAAAATTATAAACCCTATTGTGATTTCTTTTTGTTTGATACTAAAGGCAAAGAAAGAGGAGGTAACGGTACCACTTTCGATTGGAGTATTCTTAATAACTATGATAACGAAAAACCGTTCTTTTTAGCTGGTGGGATTGACTTAGATAATATTCATAATGCCTTAGAAATCAATAACTTAAAAATATATTCATTGGATGTTAATAGCAAATTTGAAGTCAGTCCAGCATTAAAAGACATTGAAAAATTAGAAGAATTAATGAGGATTTTAAAGCCTGAAGAGGCAATTTTACTATAAAACATGACACTAACAGAATCAATTTATAACGTAAACGAAAAAGGGTATTACGGACAATTTGGGGGAGCTTTCATTCCTGAAATGCTTTATCCAAACGTAGAGGAACTCCGAGTTTCTTATTTAAGCATCATCGCCGAACCTTCTTTTCAGGAAGAATTTAAAGCGTTGTTGAAAGACTATGTTGGTCGCCCAACGCCTTTATTTTTGGCAAAGCGATTATCGGAAAAGTACAACACTACGATTTATCTGAAACGTGAAGATTTGTGTCATACAGGAGCCCATAAGATCAATAATACCATTGGGCAAATTTTGGTAGCAAAACGTCTCGGCAAAAAGAAAATTGTGGCAGAAACGGGTGCTGGTCAGCACGGCGTAGCAACGGCAACAGTTTGTGCCTTGATGGGCTTGGAATGTATCGTATATATGGGCGAAATCGACATTGCAAGACAAGCACCCAATGTGGCTCGGATGAAAATGTTGGGAGCAGAAGTTCGCCCTGCCATGAGTGGTTCGAAAACCCTTAAAGATGCCACCAACGAAGCCATGCGTCATTGGATAAATAATCCTGTGGATACGCACTATATTATCGGTTCGGTGGTGGGTCCACATCCATATCCAGATATGGTGGCTAAGTTTCAGTCCGTAATTTCTGAAGAAATAAAATGGCAATTATTAGAAAAAACGGGCAAACAAACCCCCGATTATGTGATTGCGTGCGTAGGTGGTGGCTCAAATGCTGCGGGTGCTTTTTATCATTTTTTGGATGATTTGGATACTCGTTTAATTGCTGCAGAAGCGGGTGGATACGGAATAACCACAGGAATGTCAGCTGCTACGACCTTCTTAGGAAAAATGGGCGTACTCCACGGGAGTAAAAGTTTATTGATGCAAACAACTGATGGTCAGGTAGTTGAGCCTCATTCAATCTCGGCAGGATTAGATTATCCAGGCATTGGACCAATGCACGCTAATCTGTGGGAATCTAAAAGGGCCGAGTTTTATGCTATCACTGATGAAGAAGCGTTGGAGTCAGCGTTGGAGCTTTCACAATTGGAAGGCATTATTCCAGCCCTCGAAACGGCTCATGCGATGTCAGTTTTGAAATATTTGAATGCCAAGCCTGATGAGACAATCGTAATTAATCTTTCAGGACGGGGAGATAAAGATTTAGATACTTATATGAAATATGTTTTGTAAGTGAAATATTTCATTATCCCCTAAATTTTCTTTTGATGCTGTAGAAATATTAATTTTCGGAGCCGTTATTCCATCACCCAAAAGTTTTTTGGTTTTTAGGATAACGGCTTCGTCGTATAGTCCTAAATCAATAAAACTTTGTAGTAAAATTGATCCTCCTTCAATAATTACAGATTGTATTTTTCTTTGGTAAAGGTCTTGGAGAATAAATTGTTCGGTTGCTTTAGCTGGAAGTTGCACTTCAAGAACCGTACTCGAATTGCCACTTCCGACTATATTAGTATAACAAATTGTCGTCTGCAAACCATCGAATAGATGAAGGTTTTCGGGCAAAGTAAGCTGTTTATCAATCACTACACGAATTGCATTTTTCCCAGTCCAGAAACGAGTGTCAAGTTTGGGATTATCATAACGAGCCGTATTTGTTCCTACCATAACAGCATCCTCTTGAGACCTCATTTTATGAACAAATCTTCTGGATAGAAGATTAGAAATCTGCAGGGCTTCATAATTAGGTTTAGCAATAAATCCATCCGCAGTTTCTGCCCATTTTAGAATAATGTATGGTCGTTTTTTTTGGATAAAAATAAA
>JANPGQ010000282.1:0-3955 GCA_031423975.1 Cytophagales bacterium
ATCCTTTTATTGCCATTTTCAATGACTTGAATTTTAGCATCGGTAATTACATTATTGGTGGGGTCATTGTTTCTTTGATTCGTATAAGACAGACGTATCACACAAGAATCTTGGTCATAGATTTGTCCATCTACTAACAGAAATGCGGGGTTGTCTTCGAGAGAAAAGTCATACGGAGAAATGCAGGAGGAAATGGCTAAAGATAGGAGAATTGAGTAAAATAAGTGTTTCATTTTATCGAAGATGTTTAAATTTTGATTGAAGTAGATTTTTTACCCTTAAAGAAATTGTATGAGTTATCAAGCATTTATACTTAATATCATTCTTTAACTTGCAAGTTGTAAATTTATAAAAATGTTTTAATAAAATATTTTTTATTTTTTAAGTCATCAAAACGTTCTTGACTTCACCTCAGTGGGTCGAAATCAAACTATTTTCAAACCCTCCCTGTTATCATTTCGTCAACATAATAGAAATCAACATGAAAAAACTAATCTTCTTATCTCTCTTTGTCTTACTAAATCATTTTTCAAACGCCCAAATTACTCGCTGGCGAGCAACTGTAAAAACCGACGGTGGTGATTTGCCTTTTGGCTTGGAATTACAAAAGAAATCAAAAAGCACTTACAAAGTCTTTATCCTGAACGCTGCCGAAAGATTTCAAACCGATGATGCAACCCTCATGGGCGATTCTTTGACTATTCCAATTTCACTTTTTGATGCCCAAATAGTGGCTAAAATGTCGGCTAAGGTTTTGGCAGGAACTTTCAGTAAAAACAAAGGCAGAAAATCCTATACACAAAGCCCATTCAAAGCCACTTTGGGATATTTAGACCGTTTCAGAACTAATAAAATGGCGATTCTGGGCAATGCACAGGGAAAATGGTCCGTCAATTTTATCAATCCTACTTCTGGGAAAGTGAGTGATGCCGTGGGTGTTTTTCAACAAAAAGGCAATATCGTAACGGGTTCATTCCTCACGACTACGGGCGATTACCGTTATATGGATGGTAATATGGTTGGTGATAGCCTTTTTCTTTCTACGTTCGACGGCTCGCATACTTTTCTATTGCGTACCAAGGTGGAGGGTGATAAAATGACGGGGAAATTTTATGGAGGAATCAAAGGATTTATCAATTTTGAAGCTAAAAGAGATGCCAAAGCCGAGTTGCCCGACTTAGGGAAAATTACCTATTTGAAAGAAGGTTTTGATAAATTAGCCTTTACTTTCCCGAACGAAAAAGACGAAAAAATATCTCTTTCCGACCCGCAATATCAAGGTAAAGTGGTGGTGATTCAGATATTGGGTTCGTGGTGTCCAAACTGTATGGATGAGAGCAATTATTTAGCTCCGTTTTACAAGAAAAATAAAAGTAAAGGTTTGGAAATCATTGGTTTAGCTTACGAAAAAACGGGCGATGATGCTTTCTTTAAAGAGAAAATGGCATTGCTCCGCAAACGTTTTGGCATTGATTATCAACTCTTGAAAGCGGGTTTGAATAATTCAGAAAGTGCCTCAGAAAGTTTGCCGATGTTGAATAAAATTATCGGTTTCCCTACTACCATCATTGTTGACAAAAAAGGCAAAATTCGCCAAACTCATGCAGGTTTTTCTGGTCCAGGCACAGGAAAATACTACACCGATTGGGTGCATGAATTTGAGAGTTTAATTAGCAAATTATTAGCGGAGTAAACTCGGTGAACGGTAAAGGGTGAACGGTAAACGGATTGGCTGTCAAAATTTACAGAAAATGCCTTAATTTATTTCTTAAAACCGTTCACCGTTTACCCTTGACCGTGTACCGTTTACCCTTCACCGTGTACCGAAAAAAATGACCAAAGAACAGAAAATAATACTTTACTTACTCGCTTGCGTACAGTTTACCAATATCATGGACTTCATGATTATGATGCCGATGGGTCCGATTTTGATGCGAGCCTTTCACATCACCGCTCGAGAATACAGTTTCTTGGTGTCTGCCTACTCCATCAGTGCGGGGATTTCTGGCTTTATTGCTGCCTTTTTTGTGGATAAATTTGACCGTAAAAATGTTTTAACCATTGCTTACATCGGGCTTTTGGTGGGGACTTTTGCCTGTGCCATTGCTCCTACTTACACTATGCTGATGGCAGCACGTATATTGGCAGGAGTTTTCGGAGGGGTATTAGGGTCGCAAGTGATTGCTATTGTGGGCGATACCATCAGTTATGAACACCGTGCCGAAGGAATGGCAATCATCATGGCGGCATTTTCTACGGCTTCTGTCATTGGCATACCGCTGGGAATGTACCTTGCTTCCAAAATCAGTTGGCATATTCCTTTTGCCTTTGTGGTGGGAGTAGGTTTTGTTAATTTGATGCTGATTTACAAATACTTACCTAATCTCAGAGGGCATATTCACCTTTCCGAACATAAGCCCAGCCCTTTTGCCATCCTGACCAATATTGCAAAAGACAGCAATCAATTGAGAGCCTTGGCTTTATCGGTCATTATCATTTTTGCCCATTTTTGTACAATTCCTTCGTTGAGTCCGTATCTAACCATCAACGTAGGAATGTCGGAAGATAATATTTCTCTAATCTATTTAATAGGCGGAGGTATCACCATTTTTAGTGCCAGAATAGTAGGCAGACTTGCCGATAAAAGAGGGAAGTATCTCGTTTTTGCCACTTGTGGACTCTTATTTCTGATACCCGTTTTCCTGATGACACATCTTCACGCAGGGGCAAGTTTATGGATAATTCTTTCTATAACATCCATGTTTTTTCTTTTTGCCAATGGACGAACCATCACCATGCAAGCCATCGTTTCGGGCGTGGTTAATAACGAACAGAGAGGCGGATTTACCAGCATTAACTCTTCGATGATTCAATTAGGCTCTGGAGCAGCCTCTTTTGTGGGTGGGCTTATCGTACAAAAGGCTTCAAATGGGCAACTACTGCACTACGACTGGGTTGGATATTTGTCAATTACCGTAATGATAATTGGTATTGTGTTGGGTAAATACGTAAAACCTGTAGAAAATTAACTGAAATATACGTTTGAAACGGTCATATTTTCTTCGTTTGAATAATAAATGGTAGTTACATAATATATTTTGAAAGAACTAAAATAATTACTGTTAATTTTACCGTATAATAAATTTAATGTAAATACTTCGTAGAAAAATTATATATTTATTGAAGTTTTATTATTCCAATACAAATTGATTGTACCCGCCAGTAGAGCAATTTGGTTTATTAATAAAATCCTTATCATTTTTTAAAGAATCTATCATCATGAAAACTCTATTTAACTTTGTTGTGGCGGCAACAATCCTAATATCATTTAGCCAGTTGTGCTTTTCTCAAAATGCTAAAATCCGTTCTAATAAAGAAATTATTATGGAAATTTCTTTAAATCCCAATAGTAAAGTACAAATAAAGTGGGTAAGTCCAGAAGGGCATAAATCAAGCCGATTTATTATTCAGCGAAGCAAAGATAACGAAACGTATTTCGATATTAGAGAAATTGATGTACAACCACAAGCTGACCCCGAGCTAAGACTTCAATTTGCCTATACAGATGCTAAGTTATTAAGGGCAATGGAATATTATAGAATTATGGAATATGAATTAGATGGAAAATCTTATACTTATTCTTCCCTTTCAATAAAACCAGAAAGCCCCGTATCAGTTGCCAAAACAGGCGAAATGAGCGTTGTGAGAATAATGGTAGAAGACAGTAAAAACTTAACTGCATTGATGAGTACCGAATCAGGTTTGGGAGTACCATGCGAATTTGAAATTTCTGACAATAATGATGTTATCCTAAAGCCAGCTTATGCCCTAAATGGAGGAAATTATTTAGTGAAATTACGGTCTTCGGCGGGCGAGAAGCAGTTCAGATTTAATGTTAAAAATGATGATTTTTTGTAGAAAAATTTGAAAATTAAGTATAATAAAAAAAGCCTAA
>JANPGQ010000283.1:0-5992 GCA_031423975.1 Cytophagales bacterium
TTCGAGAATGAATGCGTAGGCCCATCCGGTCAATACCCCGTAGACATCCCCGTTATCATTGAGAAATATCAATGATAATCAAGGAATAAATAGCAACATGAAATCTAGTGTTATATCCGTTGAAGATGAAGGTTAATAATATTTTCAGCACATTGCTTCGAGAATGTAATTTCTTAACTTCCTTCGCCTTAATTACCGAAAGCTGCTCATATTCACTTCTCACTTATAGACTATTATAGGTGCTGAACAAAGCATGCAACATTTAAGCTGTGCATCGAATAGAGGTAGTTTTACTCTTGTACCTTTAATCGGAAATTGATTTCCTTTTCCTCCTTCGGTATTGCAGTAACGACACGACGGAACAAGGTTCGACCATTCGTAACAAAGCCAATAATAACCATCATGCAAAGTATCTTCGGTAACGCCTTTTTTGGGTCGATAATGTTCTATTTC
This sequence comes from Cytophagales bacterium, assembly GCA_031423975.1. GTDB lineage: Bacteria > Bacteroidota > Bacteroidia > Cytophagales > Spirosomataceae > Arcicella. The sequence continues at coordinate 454 of JANPGQ010000283.1, forward strand.
TGCCTTGCAAAGTGTTTCACAATAGGCACATTTGTGAAAGTAGAACTCATTTAATTTCTCTCGTACTTTTGATTGTGTTTTACCGTCAGCATCTTTGTATGAACCTTTATAGATATTGTCTTTTATGAGTGTAGTATCACCTGTCGAAGCTATTAATTCCCAATCATTAATCGTTTTTTGCTTCTTAAAAATCTCAGGCTTATTATTTAAGTCTTTGGTTATTAGTCGCATATTATGATTGTTTGACTTTGATTAATTTTAGTAGTTCTTCTTGTCTTTCTTTAGTCAAAAACTGATTAATATTCTTCTTCAACTGGTCATTAAATTCAACCTCCTGAAAAGTATCCTCCGTCCGAATCATTTTATCATCGCTTTTACTCTCAGGAATCAAATCTTGAAACCCAAAAATGGGAGAGCTTAAAATAGCATTGGGTGTTAATACGCTAAAATCAATATCTAATAATTCAGCTTGAATGCCTTTATCACGTGTACGAGAGACGTTAATAATTACCGAATTTTTAGGAGCTCCCAACAAAGGAATTGGGCTATGTGTTGAAACGATAAATTGAATTTTTGGGAATAATTCTGTTAGTTTTTCTACGAATAGTTTTTGATATTTTGGGTGGAGATGGAGGTCAATTTCGTCTATTAAGACTATACCTTCTAAATTCGATAAATCATCTGGGACAGATTCACGGGTTAATCTATTTATCATGTCTCCAATCATTCCCAAAATATTTTTATATCCTGCCGCTAAATCATTTAGTTCAACACTTTCTTCTAATAGATTACCATTTAAGTCAGAGTCCAATTCATAATATTTAACCTTATTCCTTTTTGTTTTTTCCTCAACTTCAACCTCAATTTTACCCAATCTTGGAATAAGAGTTTTAAAGATATTTTCAAGTTGGTCATAACCTTTTTTATAATTTGTTTTCCAATCTTTAAAGTTTTCTTCAATATTTATTAAAAGCACCTCATTTGAAAATAGTGAATCCGTAGAAGAATATTTATCCATAACTTCATTTGCAGAACCTGCTGAGATTCTTAGTCTTGTAGAACCGTATCCAATTATTACCTTTTTTAACATACGATTCATTATATCTTTTCTAAGAAACTCATCTTTTTCTTGTAAAAATGGAGGCATAAAGTAGGGAGGTATTGCTTTTTCGTTGTGTCTTGTACATTTCAGCGTTACTCCTTCTTGTTTTTTACCCAATAATCCCATTGCCAACGCCTGCAAAACCGAAGTCTTCCCAAATCCATTTTCACCCGTCAAAAAAATCCATTGTGTATCAGGAGGAATATTATCAATTTGTGTATCAATAATTCCTCGGTAGTTTTTTATGTGAAATGATTTTAGGGCAATTGGTAGCATTTTTGTATCTTTAGTTTACCGAAATTACAAATTTATCCTCATTCCAAAAACAAAAATCTTTTACGCTTCGTTGTTCTCAATATTAAGTACAAGGTATTAGGTATTAAGCCTTTTCTATCAATACTTTGTACCTAATACTTAATACTTAGGACAAATAAATAAAGATATGGCTCACGCAAATTTGAAATTGATTGATGCCCTCAGAATAACGGCACAAAAATTAGCAGAAGGTGGAAATTACCAGTGGGGACACATGGGTAGTTGTAATTGTGGAAACTTGGCTCAGGAATTGACCCAATTGACTAAAGCTGAAATCCACCAGTTTGCCATGCAAGGGCGTGGTGATTGGCGTGAACAAGTAGAAGAATTCTGCCCAACAAGCGGTCTGAACATAGATTTACTCATTGCCGACCTTTTGAATCATGGACTGTCGGTTACGGATTTACAGGATTTAGAGTGGCTTTCTGACCAAAGAATTTTACGCAGAATTCCTTTGGAAAGAAGAGACAAGATGGCTCATAACGTGCGTGAAGACGTGGTTTTGTACATGAATACGTGGGCAGATATGTTGGAAGAACAATTGATTCCACATATTAAGATTGATTTGTCTTTTTTGGATACTTCGGTTCAAAGTGAACGGTCAAAAGTGAACGAGGTTTCGACTGTAGAGGCATAGTTTGATTTAATTTTAGAAATTACAACCCTTGCAGGAGTTTATCACTCTTGCGAGGGTTTTTTTGTAGCTATTTTTGTTTAAATCAACATCTGCAAACTTTAAACAAGTTGTTTCCAGCTTGTGAATTTACCCATATTTCTTTTCCTATTCACTCCCCAATCCTTCCTTTTTACTCCTTTTTTTGGGTGATTCACTCTTTATCGAATAACTTTCAGGCACTCTCCAACGGTTATTGTATTGAAATACATTGTTAAACTTTTTCAAACAAAACTCATTAAAAAAATGAAAAATCTGAGAAAATTATTAGCCCCCTTGTCTATTGTTTTATTGTCAGCATTGGTATTTACTTCTTGTAAAAAGGATGAAGTAGTTGAAGCTCCCAAAAATATTGTAGGCGTTGCACTTGCAGATGCACAATTTTCAACTTTAACTGCCGCTTTGACAAAAGCCAATTTAGTAACAACTTTGCAAGGTACTGGACCATTTACAGTTTTTGCTCCTAACAATGCCGCATTTTCAAAGGCAGGAATTACGAGTTTGGATAACCAATCAGCGGCAGCATTGACCCCAATTTTAACTTCTCATGTATTGAGCGGAACCGTAAAAGCAGCCGATGTAAAAAGTGGAACGGCAAAAACGGTGAATACTGCCAATGATATTTATTTATCTAAAAACTCGGATGGGGTATTTATCAACGGAAATATCAAAGTGATTGCTACCGATGTAACGGCTTCAAATGGTGTAATTCATGTGATTGATAATGTGATTATTCCGCCAAGTGAAAATTTAGTAACAATTGCTTCTAAAAATACCAATTTTAGCGAATTAGTTTCATTGGTATTGGCAGCTGATGCGGGCGTAGCATCTGCGTTAACCAATGCTTCTTCTAATGGATTGACGGTCTTTGCTCCAACTAATGCCGCATTTACTGAATTGTACAAAACTACTCCAAAAGCAACCCTACTTTTGCCTGCCAACAAGGCTTTATTGACAAAAATACTATTGTATCATGTAGTGCCAAATCGTGTATTTTCAACGGATTTGCCAAATGTAGGATCAACGGAAGTAACCTCGGCCAATGGAGTTGACAAACTCAGTTTTGATTTGGCAGGTGGTGCAAAGGTGAAAGGAAAAACAAGTGGAAATTCCAACATCACTACTGCTAATATCTTAGCAACCAATGGAGTTATTCACGTAATTGACAAAGTGTTGTTACCGTAAAAATATTATAGTGGTCAGAGAATGTTTATGTAAAACCTTGAGCAAATTGACTCAGGGTTTTTTTTAATTTACAGTTAATCACAAAGGTTTAAACAATTTATTCATAAATAGTATTTCATAATTGTGAGTATTGAATAACAGACATCGAACATCTAAATCCCATGTTTTCAACCCCATACCGTTATCTTTTCATTGTATTTTTAGCCGCTTATTCTTTATTGAATACATGGTCGGTAGAGATATTTGAGCATTACCCCATCAAGGTAACGTACTCAGAATTATTAGGGGTTTTTCTGCTACTGACTTTTGCAATTTGGGAAGGTAATAGGCTGTTGAACAATTATTTACAACACAAGAACGAGCAAAATTTATGGGCACTCATCAGCAAAATGTTTGTTGGTAGTATCGTTATTACCACGGTAGTAACTTTGACAATTGGGTTATCTGCAGCGTATTTTATCATGCCTTTCAATATTCCTACGATGTTATTGCCGATGAAACTACTGATGATGTTTGCCTTCAGAATTAACCTGTTCATGAATGTCTTGAACATAATTTATTGGTATATTAATCAATTGGAAAAAACACAATTGGAAGCCGAGAAATTCAAGAAAATAAGCACCCAAGCCCAATTGCAAGCCGTCAGAAATCAGATAAATCCCCATTTTTTGTTTAATAATCTGAGCGTCCTCACGGCTCTCATTCCATCCGATACCAATGCTTCAATGGAGTTTGTGCGGCAGTTTTCAAAGGTATATCGATATGTGTTGAAAAGTCACGAAAAAGAGATTGTTGAACTGGATGCCGAAATGGATTTTATTGATTCTTATCTCTATTTGTTGAAAAAACGTTTTGGAGAAAGCTTGCAAATGACGATTAATGTGGAGGAAAGTGTACGCCAATTTTATATTATACCGATGGCGATGCAAATGTTAGTCGAAAACGCTGTGAAGCATAATATTGTCTCGAAAAATAAACCCCTGCACATTAGAATTTACTTAGAAAGCGACCAATTACTCATTGTTCAAAACAACTTACAACTCAAAAAAGTTGATGAAATAGATTCCACCCAACACGGACTCTCAAACATCACCCAACGATACCTTTTTTTAGGATACAAAACGCTTAATATTGAGGAATCTAAGGAATTTTTTACCGTGAAATTACCCATTATTAAACTTAATAAAAATATGCCTACTAACCGCATCGCTCGTTTACAAAGCGACTATCCTGTTGTATGAAATTGCCTTTCTCTATCCATTATAAAATCCTCCTTAAAACATGAACGTATTAATTTTAGAAGACGAAATGCTCTCCGCCCAACGAGCTAAAGCACTGTTGTACGAGCATGACCCCACAATTTCAGTAGTGGAAACCATTGATTCAGTCGAGGATGCAACCGAATGGCTTGGCAAAAATCCCGAACCCGATTTGATGCTCGTTGATATACATCTTTCGGATGGTTTGAGCTTCGATTTATTCAAGAAAATCCAAATAAAAAGCCCCGTCATTTTCACCACTGCCTACGACCAATACGCCATCCAAGCATTTAAAATGAACAGTATTGATTATCTTTTGAAGCCTTTGGACAAATCTGAATTAGGTTTTGCTTTGGGTAATTGAAGGAACTTAACCAAGAACGAAAAAGCCTCTTGACGATTGATATTCAACGAATTTTGCAATCGTTTCAAGGGTCAGAAAAGAAATTTAAGAACCGTTTTTTGGTAAAATTTGGCGATAATATTCAGTTTAAGAATACTGATGAAATTGCCTATTTTTTTGCCGATGACAAAATAACGTACTTGGTCTCCAACGAAGGCAGAAGATTCATTGTTGATTACAAATTAGAGCAATTAGAAGACCTTCTTGACCCCAGTTTTTTCTTCCGACTAAACCGTAAATTTATTATCAGAATAGATTCCGTTCAGAAAATAAAGACTTTGATTAATAGTCGTTTGCAAATTTTCTTGAAGCCCAATTTTGAACAAGAAATTTACGTGAGTAAAGACAAGATGAGCGAATTCAAATCTTGGCTTGACCAATAATTTTCGGTTCACGGTAAATGGTAAAAGCTAAACGGATTTAATCGTAAGTTTTTAAATCTTTTTTCTATTTTTCGTTTTCCCGTGTACCGTTCCCCTTTCACCGTGTTCCGAAAAATAACCATGAAACAAATTTTCACATTCATCCTCTGTATCATTATTTTTAATACCTTCGCCCAAAAACAAGATGACGATGTTCTTTATCTGAAAAATGGCTCGATT
>JANPGQ010000284.1:0-35098 GCA_031423975.1 Cytophagales bacterium
AACCTTTGTAGAAAGTTTAAAAATAGCAATCTTAGCTTCGGAGAAGCTCAACCTTAAATCTTTCGTAATATCATTAACTAATTGAAAATAAGACATTTATCTAAAATAATTTTCAGAATCATGAAGAAAACAAACGCAAAACACAAACTTTATATCATCTTCTTATTTGCTTGTTTATTAATTGCTAATAAGTCTTTTTCACAAAAACCCAAGTTTCATATTTACCTATGCTTTGGACAGTCGAACATGGAAGGCAATGCCAAATTTGAACCACAGGACACGACTGTAAATAGTCGTTTTAAAGTTTTAGAAGCCCTTGATTGTGATAATCTTAAAAGGAAAAAGGGGCAATGGTACACTGCAGTTCCACCGCTCAGTCGATGCAAAACTGGACTAACACCTGCGGATTATTTTGGTAGAGAAATGGTGAATAATTTACCCGAAGATGTAACTATCGGTGTAATTAATGTAGCCATTGGGGGGTGTAAAATAGAATTGTTCGATAAAGATAATTTTGAAAGTTACAAGACTACCGCACCAAGCTGGATGAAAGGAATGATAGACCAATACGATGGAAATCCTTATGGAAGATTGGTAGAATTGGCTAAAATTGCTCAAAAAGATGGCGTAATAAAAGGCATTTTACTGCACCAAGGAGAATCAAATACCGATGATACTTTGTGGACTAAAAAAGTTAAAATAGTTTATGATAATCTGTTGAATGACCTAAATCTAAAAGCGGAATCAACGCCACTTTTGGCAGGTGAAGTAGTAAACGCCGACCAAGGCGGAATTTGTGCAAGTATGAACAAAATCATCGCTACTTTGCCGCAAACAATACCGAATACCCATGTAATTTCATCGGCTGGTTGCCCTGATGTAGCCGATAATTTACATTTCAGTGCCGAGGGTTACAGAATTTTAGGGAAACGATATGCAACAAAAATGCTATCAATTTTAAAATAAAAAAATAAGAATAAATTATGAAAATGAAGAGAATACTATTGATATTGATTTTATCACAGTTAGTAATTTTTAGAACAGCATTTGCTCAGTCCGTCACCCTCAACAATCCCATCTTAACGGGCTTTTATCCCGACCCAAGTGTCGTAAAAGTAGGGGCTGATTATTATTCCGTACATTCTACTTTTTCATTTTTCCCAGGCCTGCCTATTATGCACAGCCGTGATTTAAAAAACTGGAAACAAATCGGTAATGTGATTGACCGTCCGACTCAGATGGATTTCATGGGCGAGCGAATGAGTCGTGGGCTTTTTGCCCCTGCCATTACCTATTACAAAGGCATTTACTATGTAACCTGCACCGATATTGACCATGATGGAAACTTTGTAGTAACTGCCACTAACCCTGCCGGTCCTTGGAGCGACCCTGTAAAAATGAGCCAAGTAAGAGGAATTGACCCTTCTATTTATTTTGATGAAGCAACGGATAAAGCCTACGTAGTTTACAATAGCGATGCTCCTGATAATAAGCCACTTTACTCTGGGCATCGCACGGTGCGAATGTATGAGTTTGATTACAAAAACTTAAAAACTATCGGAGAACAAACACAATTGATAAATGGCGGAGTTGATATTTCCAAAAAGCCAGTTTGGATTGAAGGTCCACACATTATCAAACATAACGATTGGTATATACTTTATTGTGCCGAAGGCGGAACATCGGTAAATCACTCACAAGTTGCCTTGCGTAGTAAGGATATCAGAGGGCCTTATGTGCCTTATGAAGGCAACCCAGTTTTGACCCAAAGAGGCTTACCAGCCAACCGTCCAAATCCGATTACTTCGGCTGGTCACGCCCAATTTATAGAAGGACCAGACGGCAATTGGTATTCAATTTTCTTAGCCGTTCGCCCTTACGAAGGCGATTTTTACAATACTGGTCGTGAAATGTTTATTGCTCCGCTTACTTGGGTAAACGACTGGCCAATGATTGAACACGGCGAAAAAGTGATTGAATACAAGTACAAAACCAATATCAAAGAAGTAAAACAAAAAGGTGCTGTGCCTCAAAACGGTAATTTTGCTTATACCACAAAGTTCGACAAAGGACTCGATTTTTCGCTGATGCACTTGCGTACTATCGACAAAGCATCATTTACTACCTCAAAAAAGAACGGTTTAACTTTAAACTTAAAACCAGAAACAATTTCAGAGTTGGGCAATCCATCTTTTGTGGCAAAACGCCAGCAACATACGTATTCTTTTGCTGAAACTGAGTTGAATTTTAGCCCAAAAACCGAAAAAGAAAAGGCAGGTTTAGTAGTGTTTCAAGACGAAAGTCATTATTATTTTTTGGCAAAATCTATAAAAGATGGCAAAGCACAAGTAGAATTATACAAAAGTGTTCATCGTAAAAAAGAGGTAGAATTAATCAGTAGTGTGCCAGTGGGCGATGGCAAATTGAATATGAAAATTATTTCAAAAGCCGATAAAGTAGATTTTGAGATTTCGGAAAACGGAAAAGATTACAAAATCATTGGCGAAAACTTAGACGGCAAGCACTTATCTACCAGAGTATCAGGTGGTTTTATTGGTAATGTCTATGCCATGTATGCTACTTCAAACGGCGAGAAAAGCGATAACAAAGCATCATTCAAATACTTAAAATATAGCGGAAACGACCCAGTTTTGAAATGAAAAGACTCTTAAATATTTGTTTATTTTTACTGGTAAGTCAGATTGGGTTTGGGCAAGCAATAAACCCAATCATCCATGCCGATGTGCCTGATTTATCGATGATTCGTGTGGGTGACACCTATTATATGAGTAGCACTACTATGCACATGAGCCCAGGGCTGCCAATTATGAGTTCAAAAGATTTGGTGAATTGGAAGCTGGAAAGCTATTGCTATGATAGATTGGTAGAAAACGATGCCATGAACCTGAATAATGGACAAAACACCTACGGTCGAGGCTCTTGGGCAAGTTGTATTAGGTTTCATAAAGGCTTATTTTATGTTAGTACGTTCGCTGCTACGTCGGGCAAAACACATATTTATACCTCAAAAAATATCAAAGGACCTTGGCAAGAAAAAACTTTCGCCCCTGCCTACCACGACCACACAATATTTTTTGATGATGATGGTAAAATCTATATGATTTATGGTGCTGGAAAACTCAAAATTTTGGAACTTAAGTCAGATTTGAGTGAACAAGTTGAAGGAGTTGAAGAAAAAATATTGATAGAAAACGCTTCTGTTCCTGCTGGTGACAAAATAATGTTGGGAGCGGAAGGCTCGCAATTATTTAAAATTAAAGGCAAATACTATCTTTTCAATATCTGTTGGCCACGTGGCGGAATGCGAACGGTAATTATTCATCGTGCCGATAAAATAGCTGGACCTTGGGAAGGAAAAATTGGATTGCAAGATTTAGGCGTGGCACAAGGAGGATTAATTGATACCCCAGATGGTCGTTGGTTTGCGTATCTTTTTCGTGACAATGGCGGAGTCGGGCGTATTCCTTATTTAGTTCCGGTGGCGTGGAAAGACGGTTGGCCTGTTTTAGGTGAAAACGGAAAAGTTCCGATGAATTTAGATTTACCAGCCAATAAAAGTTTGATGCCTAATCTTGTAAATTCAGATGAATTTATTCGCAAAAAAGGAGAAGCAAAACTTCCATTGGTTTGGCAATGGAATCATAATCCAGACAATAATCTTTGGTCAATTTCTGAGCGTGTAGGATTTTTACGGCTAAAAACGGGTAGAATTGATACCTCTTTTACCCAAGCTCGCAATACACTTACCCAACGTACTTTTGGACCAACTTGCTCAGGTTCTACCTTGATTGATGTCAGCAATATGAAAGATGGTGATTTTGCGGGATTGAGTGTTTTGCAAAAAAACTTTGGACAAGTTGGCGTAAAATTTGAAAACGGCAAAAAAACAATCGCAATGGTGAGTACCAATACAGGGAAATCCCTTGAAATGCAAAAAATACCCTTCGAGCAAAGCAAAATTTATCTAAAAATTGTGTGTGATTTTACGGATAAAAAAGACCTTGCCACTTTCTTTTATAGTCTTGATGGCAAAACTTGGATAAGTATTGGTGAGACTTTAAAAATGCCTTACACGCTCCCCCATTTTATGGGATACAGATTTGGGCTTTTTAATTACACTACCAAAAATGTTGGAGGCTTTGCTGATTTTGATTGGTTTAGAATAAAAAAATAAATATACAGTGAGGAACTTTAACACCCACAAAAACTATAAATAACAAGTTTGAAATGAGAAAAATATTCTTTGCCTTTGCTATAATTATTCTTGTATCATGTTCGAAATCGGAAACAGATTCGGTAAAGAGCGTAAGCCCAACAGTAATTATTGATATTGTTCCAACAAAAACCTATCAAACTATTACAGGTTTTGGTGCTGCTAATAGAATGTGGGGAACTGTATCGTTAAAGCCCGCTGAGGCACAAAAAGCTTTTGGCTTAGGCGATAACGAATTAGGATTGTCTATGTTTAGAGTAAGAATGTCATCGAATAAAAACGAATGGCCAATTATTATTGAAGCCGTAAAAAAAGCCAATAAAAGAGGCGTACAAGTATTAGCAAGCCCGTGGTCTCCACCTGCCGCTTTGAAAGATAACAATAGTGATATTCGAGGCATTTTACTTCCCGAAAAATATACTGCTTTTAAAAATTATATCAACGAATTTATAGCTTTTATGCAAACGAATGGTGCTAAAATAGATGTAGTTTCTATCCAAAATGAGCCAGATTGGAAGCCAACCTATGAATCATGCGATTGGACAGCCCAAGATATGATAAATTTTCTGAAAGCCCCTGGTGAAATTAAAGGAGCAAGATTAGCAGCACCAGAATCGCTCAATTTTAACCAAGTAATGACAAACGCCATTCTTAATGATGATGAAGCAGCTAAGAAAATTGACATTATAGCGGGGCATACTTATGGCTCAGGAACTGCATCATTTCCTTTGGCTGAGCAAAAGAAAAAAGAGATTTGGATGACTGAGTACCTATTGAATCTGAACACTGGAAATACTGGGGCAGCCAAATGGAGCACCTATTCCGAATCAGCCAAATGGGACGAAACCATTAAAATGCTCACAGGCATTCACGATGCGATGAATGTAAATTGGAATGCCTACATCTGGTGGTATTTACAACGTTTTTATTCATTCATTGGCGATGGCGAAGAAGGTACAACATTTGGCGAAGTGCTAAAAAGAGGTTACGCTTATTCACATTTTTCAAAATTTGTAAGACAAGGCTTTGTGAGAATAGAAGCCAAGCAGAATCTAACTTATTTTTTAAAAACGACTGCATACAAAAAAGATAATCAAGTAGTATTAGTAGTTATCAATCAAGATAATTTTGTGGTGAAAAACGCTCAATTTCAAGGTCTTAATTCTAAAACAGCAGTTTCATACACTACTACCGAAACGGTAAATCTTGAAAAAAATAATTTAACTGCAACCAACTCAAATTTCAACATTGATTTGCCTGCCAAAAGCGTAACAACAATTGTAATAAATTTATAGAATTAAATTCAAGTACATAAAGAATTTTTTCATAACCATCGATAATGGTTGCTTTGAACAAACCATTAAAAAATGAAAGAAAGCTCTTACACCAGAAATTAAGTAAAATAGATGAAAGCACCCATATTTGGAACACGCAAAAAGGTTACAGCCCCGAATTGGCGGCTGGTGGTGGCTATGCCCATTTGAAATTTGACGATACCGCAAATCCTTATCAGGAAACTGGACATAATGCTTTGTTTGCGGGACCAAATGGCCAACTATGGAGTTCTTGCCATTATTTTATGTACGAAAAAAGACCTTATCCATATAGCCAAACTTTTGAGGCTTGGGAGAAAACGCCCCAAATGGGAATTGAACCCGTGTATTTTAAAGATGGTCGTTTCTATATAAAAGGACCCTCGTGGACAAAGCAAACGGTGGAATATTAAACGGTAATTACGAAAAAGAAATAGTCTCTTTATTTCATTTTTGGTTAAATCCACATCATTGGTCTAAGATTTTAAATTTAAAAATAGTTGGTTTTGAATTTTGGTGTCTAATGATGGTTTTTTGCTTATTTCAAGCTATTCTAATGCTCAAAATAGACTTTCAAAACTTTCGGACGTTGAAAATACGCAAGGGGTTCAGCTTCTTTTATTGCCGAATAGGATATAATTGCAACAAAATAATTGGTAGGTTAAAGTCGGTTTTTACGCTGTAAATAAAGAATATTTACGGTTACTTGAGCAAAGAATAATAAATTTCAACCATAAATTTTTTTTTAAATGAAACTTAACCCATTTTTTCAATCACTTGGATTTTTCGCTTTACTGGCAATATCCCATTTATCTATTGCTCAAACGCCACGCCCACCCTATGTGGTTTCGCCCAAAGTAAACCCCGATAAAACGGTTACGTTTTCCTGTTTGGCACCCAACGCTACTACCGTTTTGCTTGATGGGAATCAATTTGGTTCGGCAAATGTACCGATGACAAAAAATGCCGAGGGCGTTTGGTCGGTAACAGTTGGTCCAGTGAAACCTGATATTTATCCCTACGGTTTTAAAGTTGATGGTACTACGATAAACGACCCAGCCAATCTAAATCTCTTTCCCAACGAGCGTTTTAAGGCAAGTTTGGTAGAAATACCATCTGATTCACCTGCTATTTATGCCCTTAAAAGTGTTCCACACGGTACAATTTCGTATGAATATTATCCATCGGTAGAAGGTTCAACGGGTACAATAGTGGTTTATACACCAGCAGGTTATACCAAAGAAACTGCTAAAAAATATCCAGTTTATTATCTCATAAGCGGCACGACTGATACCGAAGAAACTTTCTGGAAAGTGGGAAAAATAAATTTCATGCTTGATAATATGATTGCCGAAGGAAAAGCCAAACCGATGATTGTGGTGATGCCCTACGGTAATCCGATGGCTAAAATTGCTGAACAAACGGGCAAAGACAGGCCAGCGGACGTAATGAGCAGAGATGGAGAAGATGCCCTTCGCCGTGCCAAATTATTTGAAACCGACCTCGTAACTAACATTATTCCTTTTACAGAGAAGAATTATAGAACGCTCAATAACCGTGAAAACCGGGCGATTGGTGGTTTCTCACGTGGTGGCGGTCAAACGCTCAGAGCGGCTTTCAACAATGTGGATAAATTTGCTTACGTATGCAGCTATGCGTCATACATTTCTCCTGCCGAAATGGACAAAAATTTTACAAACATTACCGCAAATCCTGCTAAAACAAATAAAGATTTCAAATTACTTTTTTCAGGAATTGGTACGGAAGATTTTCTTTACAAAGGCACAACAGAATGGGAGAATTATCTAAAAGAAAAGAAAATTATCTACAAAAGCTACGTGACCGATGGCGGTCATACTTGGATGAATGTGAAAAAATATCTCAACGAAACCCTTCCTGTACTTTTTAAATAATATTCATGATAAATATTTAATCTCATAAAAAAATGAAAAATATACTCACAAAAATTGCCTTTTTCGCCACCATTTCAAGTGGTATTTGTTTCGCACAGCAACCCGCTGTTATTGAGGACTTTAAACCTTCTTCGCTCAATCAGCCTCAGCAAGAATACCCGATGGTAAATTCGCAAGGTTATGCTCGATTCAAAATTGTTGCTCCTGCAGCCGATAGTGTTAGAGTAAGTTTAGGGCTTGGCGGAAAAGGTGGCACAAAACTCCAAAAATCCGAAGACGGAACGTGGATGGGAACTACCGATGGCCCAATGGATGAGGGTTTTCATTATTACAACGTCAATATTGACGGTGGGAAATTTAATGACCCTGGTACTTTGAATTATTATGGCTCAACTCGTTGGGAAAGTGGTATTGAAATACCAGCTCACGACCAAGATTTTTACGCCATAAAAAATGTTCCGCATGGTAATGTACAACAGGTTCTTTTTCCATCACCAAGCACGAATACCTCACGCAGAGCTTTTGTTTATACGCCGCCGAGTTATGATAAAAATACAAAAGAAAAGTATCCAGTGCTGTATCTGCAACACGGTTGGGGCGAAGACGAAACCGCTTGGATGAATCAAGGTCATGCTAATTTGATTATGGATAATTTGATTGCCGAAAGAAAAATTAAGCCATTTATTATTGTGAATACTTACGGCATGACGAATGAAGTGAAATGGGGTAAAATGAAGGACTTTAAAATTGAGCCTTTTCAAACGGTTTTGATTGACGAACTCATTCCTTATGTAGATGCGAATTTCAGAACGATTGCCAAACAATCGCACAGAGCAATGGCGGGTTTGAGTATGGGCGGCATGGAAACAAAAACCATCACTGTAAATAAACCAGATACTTTTGCCTATTATGGCTTACTAAGTGGCGGAATTTATTTTCCAGAAGACATCAAAGACAAATCAAAAGTCAAACTAATATTTTTGAGCGCTGGTAGCAAAGAAAAACCCGAGAGAATATTAGAGGCTACTTCCAAATTGAAAGAAGCTGGATTTAATGCAGTGTCTTACGTTTCTGACAAAACGGGTCACGAGTTCCTTACTTGGAGACGTAGTTTACTCGAACTGGCACCCATGCTTTTTAAATAATTATTTGAAGTCTTTTTTATCCCAAAATATGAAAAAAATCATCTCAATATTTGCAATGCTTTTGCTCTGCGGAAATATGACTTTCGCACAGAAAATGTAAAAAGAAATGCCTAAAGGCTATGAACAAGAAAAATTGGGTATTGCCAAAGATAAAATTGATACCGTGCTTTATGACTCCAAAACAGTGGGAAATAAGCGTAAAACATTAGTTTACTCGCCACTTAATTTCGATAAAAAGAAAAAGTATCCAGTATTGTATTTACTTCACGGCATCGGTGGCGACCTTTTGGAATGGTTTAAAGGAGCAAATCTGCAAAATATTTTGGATAATCTTTACGCCAAAGGCAAAATTCAACCCATTATTGTGGTAATGCCTAATGATTGTGCTATGAAAGATGACCGTTCGGTAGGCAATATTATGGCTTCCGACAAAGTTCAGGCTTTTGCTACTTTTGAAAAAGATTTATTGGATGACCTCATTCCGTTTATCGAAAAAAAATATCCTGCGCTCACCGATAAAGACAGCAGAGCCATTGCTGGGGCATCACCCAAATTTCGTGGGAATTCGTTTTACTACTGGACATACAGGGCGAAATATGGTTAACAAACAGAATAAGACTTCCGTAACTTGTTTGCTACCAAACAAAAACCAAGCTACTGTGAAGTCCGATTCAGTTGTATGTCAATTTAGTGGGTATTTTTTAGATTTAGAGGGGATGCCTAATCACTCTCTGATAGAAAGCGGAACGCCGCCCGATTTATTGCTCGTTTGCAATGCAATTATTATCTCTCGCTCCACTAATTTGAGTGTATTGAAAGATTATTTACCTCAACTGTTAGAGAATGAACATACCGTTTCATGTTCGCACTATAAACGCCTAATAAGGTCGGGCGGCGTTCCTCTTTTCAATATCTCTGATTCGGCTAATAGCAAACTCATTGATTGTATTCTTAGAATGATTTATAAAACCCTTTCAGAGAGGGTTCGGGCGGCACTCCGCAAATACCTTATTTTAGAGTGAACACAGTGGAAAAGAGGTGAGAACTATGTTCATCTACTGGCTTTGTGTATTGTTTATCACGGCATAGAAATTCCCATTTACTGGCGACCGTCGCTCGGCAACAGTTAAACAAAAAAAGGGGAAATTCTTGGGAAGAAGACCGACAAAAACTATTTACCCAAGCCTGTAAATGTTACTAACTTTCAGGTAAAATTTTATTAGCAGATTGTGACTGGGCTGGCACTTCAGTTTATTGGTGAAAAATGGTTATCATTTCTTGTAAGCAAAAAGATAGATTTTATCATCCGAATGAGTGAAACTTGCTACAAAAAACCTATTTCAGCATCTTTGGGGTTCGTATATTGCAAATTGGAGAAAATGGCACTGAAAGCTAAAAAGACTAAGAAAAGTGTTATCAAACAGTTCCAAATGAAAGGTAATACCTACTCAGTGGTAATTGTCAAAAATGATAAAGATGACCCCTTGGAACCGATGATGAATTTTTAAAAATGCTGACCAAGGAAAACTCCTGTATGTCCAGTAGTAAAGAACTTCTACCGAAAATGTGCATCAGACCCCATTATTGAATTTTATTCAAAGTCATAAAAGTAATAAAACTAATGATTAGATGATAAAGTCAATTTCTTATCATTTAAACTATCTGTGCCTTGTGCATAATAAAACCTCCTGTTTTTTGTGTTTGTCGTTATTCACAAAATAAACAAGGAGGTTTTTATTTTAAAAGTTTTCCCTAAAATTCGGGATGACTTATGTTTGATTTTTGCAATAAGTTAAATTATCTAAGAACAAATTTTACCGATTTATTCATTACATCATTGGAAATTCTACCAATATAAACACCTTTGGGAAGGTGTTTTAAATCAATGGATATTTTATTTTTTTCCAATAAAATATCATTTTCGTAAATCGATTGTCCTAAAATATTTACTACTTTAAAATTATATATTCCGAATCCATTTTCAATTTTAATGTTTAATATATCGTCTGTTGGATTTGGAAATAGACTTACTTCATTACTTTCTGCATCTTCAGTTGTAGCCAACCTTGTAGTTGAACAACCCACATTTACTGTTATCAATTGGGCTGTACTCGCTCCACAACCATTGGTGGCTATTACTGAAATATCAACGTTTTTGTTCAAAAAATCCACTGTTAAAGAAGTAGTTCCTTGACCCGAAACTATTTTTCCTTGGTTGGTAAGACTCCAAGTATAAGTATTTGCACCAATAATTGGGGCTATTGTATAAACCACACTTGATTGTTTGGCACATACAGTTGTTGGTCCGTCTATGGCTGTCGGTATGCTTGGTATTCCTTGCAATAAAAGACAATTATTAGCACTATTTCCACAAATATTAACAGCTTTTACGCAAATGTTGCCTGTTCCAAAATTATTGGTAAAATTGACAGTAAGAGTCGTTGTACCTTGTCCACTCACAATTGTTGCTCCAGTAGGAACTGTCCATAGATATGAATTAGTACCAGATACTGCATTAATTGAATATACTTTATTTGATTGACCACATAAGCCATTTGATTGCCCTGTTATCTGCCCTGGAGTTGCAGCAATGGAGGTAATAGCTAATTTGCGTGCAGTATTTGAAGGGCTTTGGCCGCAAGCATTTGAAGCGGCTACCACTATATTGCCCGAACTAAAAGTATTCCCGAAACTCACCGTAATAGATGTAGTTCCTTGACCGCTTACAATCGTAGCACCATCCGGGACTGACCAAACGTAGAATGCCGTATTTGGTACTGCTGCTATAGAATAAACATTATTAGTTGAATTACAAACACTACTACTCTGACCAGTAATGGGACCCGGCGAGATAGGTACAGAACCAATCTTGGTGGTGGTAACACTGGCAATACCCGTACATCCTTGTGCGTTGGTTACTATAACATCAAATGTAGCAGCAGTGGAAACTATGATAGAATGAGTGGTAGCACCATTAGACCAGGAGTAACTTGTATAATCCAAACCAGCGTCCAAAATCGTCGAGCTTGACCCACAAAAAGATAAAGTACCCGTGATTTGAGGTGTCGGGCCAACCGCCTGCGTAACTACTTGACTAATATTTACGTTACAACCGTTTACGTCTGTAACGGTAACGGTATATGTCCCTGCCGCAGTTACTGGAATTGATTGAGTAGTAGCACCTGTTGACCAATTATAGCTCAAATATCCATTTTTGGCTTTTAAAGTAATAGTACCATCTGGGCAAATTGATGATCCTCCAGAGATAGACGGAGTGGGGGGAGCAAAAAAGGAAGTATTAATGCTGCTACTTCCCACACAGCCACTTGAGTTCGTTACCGTTACTGAAAAATTAGTTGCCGTATTGGCGGTAATAGTTCTGGAAGAAGCACCATTTGACCAAGAATATGTGCTAAATCCTGCTCCGGCATCTAAAATTGTAGATGAACCTTGACAAAAAACCGTTGTCCCACTTATGGTTGGCACGGGCAATGGAGAGGCTGTAGTAGTTATACTTGCAGTTGTTTTGCATCCGTTTATGTTAGTTGCTGTAACGGTATAGGTTGAAGCTGATGTAACAGAAATAGTACGGGTGGTTGCTGAAGTTGACCATTTATAACTGCTGTAGCCAGCACCCGCATCTAAAGTAGTTGTGCCTCCTGGGCAAATACCTAAAGTACCAGTAACTGTTACAGTAGGCAAGGGATTCACGGTTACAATCGTGGGAGCAGAAGTAAGAACTGTACACCCAGAGCCATCATTATACGAAACAGTATAGGAACCTGCGGTTTTTACTCTAATACTTTTCGTAGTGGCACCATTGCTCCATACATTTCCAATATTTTGGTTTGAAGTTAATATAACACTATCACCTTGGCAAAAAGTTGTGGCTCCACTTGCCAGTATTGTTGGTGGGGTAGTCAGGGCATCTACTACTTTTACAGTTTCTGAAAGTTGACACCCAATACTATTGGTAGTAGTTAATTTATAGGTTCCAGATGTACTTACGGTTTTGGTAGTAGTAGTCTCACCACCTGGCGACCACAAATAATTCGAAAATGTGGCATTTGGTGAAGTGATTCTACCCATCGCCACTGCATCAATGGCATTGTACCCAGCAACGATTTGTGAATTTATGGCTATCCGAATTTCAGTAACGGAGTAGGTAGTTAAAGGAAAACTAATGCGGGTTTTCTTCGCAATTGATGTTGGTGCAGCAGCCGTTGCTGTATGGCTATAAACCACATCCCAAGCTAATGTTGTTGGGTTTTTTACAAAAACTGTATCAACCGCACCCGTATTGGCAGTTTCATAAATATCTACAAAATTGATGGCTTGTGCCGTTGCAAAACCCAAAACAAGATATTCTCGTTGACCATCTGGCGTATTACTAATCCATGTGTTGGTACTTACGCCGTAGTTTGGAAATACATTGGGTGTTCCAAGCACTTGTTTAGCAGTGAAACCCGTGTTATTATTTTGACTACTAAAACCTAATATTTTACTGGCAAATTGTTGCTCTATACTCGAAGCAGTAAGGGTAGTTGTACCCCCTGAACAAAGTACCAAATTACCAGTAATGGCGGGTTCTAAACCCGAAGGCACAATCTCGGTTTCAATCATTAACCTACCTTGTGTTGGATAATCTATTAGTCCAGTAGCATCCAAATTTGCTCTGTAATAAGCACCCTTTCTGGTTTTAGCGTCTTCCCATTGCGTACTTACGGGCATATAAGCCACCGACGAGGATGCTTGTGCTAAACCAATATAAAAGTCAGCATTTTGAAAAGAAGGTGGAGTATTAAAATAAAAAGATTGGTAAGTATTGGTTGATAAAGAGTCGGGTGTAAACGATGGTGATTGTGCAACGATAGTACCAGCACTATTCAAAACAACAGCATACAAAGCATGGTTTTTAGCTGATTCTGATAAAAATATTCTGGCGGCAATAACCCTTCCACATCCTTTCATAGTATGTTTATTGAGTAACAAACCTGAGCCAGTTCCAAAACCTGCTGAAGCAATTGCCGAAGAACCATCGTCATATCCTAAATATGATTGCGTTACGGTTTGCAAATAATATTTTGAATTATTATTAATTACATTTTCACCTGCTTGTGTCGGAATAGAAATAGAGATGGTATCTTTTTCCAATAAAGAAGGAGACCAACCACTAAAACTTACAATTCCTGAATCTTTTGCTGAAACGGTCAGATTTTTTATTTCAGTAAATCGGACAATATTCGTCTTTTGATCCTTTACAGTTAAGGTTACGGGGTAGGTAGCGTTTGTATTAGATTTATTAGAAATTAATGCTGAAATGGGCGTTGGTGATTGAAAATTTGGTGCTACTTTCCCCAGCGCATATACTGCAACCACTGCCACACTATCTTTCAAAGACGTTGAACCCAATCGTGTTTCAGGTCTTAAAGTTGTACTTTGCAAACGTGATTGTAGCCCAGTGGTACTTACATTTGATTTTCCAGAAAAACTTAAAATAAATCGGAGTGAATCAAGACCATTACCATTTTTAATTACAGTATTAGCATTGGTACTTACGGTTGTATTGAGACTTGACAACGCCCCCGTAGAATTTGAATATTCCCAGCCCACATATATGCCTTGCCCAGTGTAGGTGAATGCACTACCCCCTATAAAGGGTACATCATAAGCACCCCCTTTATTGGTAATTTTTAAGCTGTCATTATGCACTAAAGTCATGGGCGTAATTGCATTTGACCAAGTGATTGTTTCTTTAAGTCTATAACGCATTTCATAGCTTGTGGCACCATCAACAGCACTCCATTTGAAAGTGCCAGATGAATCTGATAGTGAATTTATCGTTAAATTGATGGGAGGATAACATACCAAAGTGCCAGAAGTGGTAAAATTTGTACCAGCAACAAAAGCCCCCGCCCCAGCCACACAAGTAGTACGTACTTGCCATTCGTATTTTGTACCAGCTAACAAATTACCATTTAAAGTTGCCGAATTTGTGAATACAGTTGTTGCCTGCCAGTTTGCAGTCCCCACTCTTCTATATTGCACAGTATAGTAACTGGCACCAGCTGCTGCCGTCCAATTAAGTACCGCAGAAGTACCGCCAATTGTGCCTAAAGTAAGAGCAGATGGGCTATTGCATAAATTAGTATTATTAGTAGAAAAAGAGGTAGAAATATAATCAGAATTACTTGAAGAACAGGCAGCCTTCACTCGCCATTGATACACTTTACTTGGCACTAAATTGGTGGGAGTATAACTCAAACCAGCAACGGTAGCAGTTTTCCACATGGTAGAGTCCTGACTTTTGTATTCTACTATATAATTTATTACCGTTGAACTGGGGGCTTCCCAATTAAAAGTGGCACTGGTACTCGTAATATTTGTCGTTGAAATATTGGACGGCAAAATACAAGATCCTAAATTATCGTTTGAGAAAGTAGCAATGGGTGAAAAGGGTGAATTTGACCCACAAATAGCTCTTACTTGCCACTCATAACTACCTGCATACATGTTAGAAGGAATAGAATAAGAATTGCCCGAAGCAGCTACCGAAATCCAAGAAGTATCTACTCTGCTGACTAAATCATTCGTATTTTGTAAATATACCTTAAAGGCACCTTTTGTTAGGATACTCTGCGCTACTCCTTGCGTAAATCCAATGGAGTTAATTATCATGCCATTGGTAAGCCCATTCGCTTTCACTTCTTTGGGAGTGATTAAATAGAATCCCCTTTCATACCGCAAGCCGCCTTGAGGACTACTTACTTGTGAGTAATTGCTATTGCCTTGCAGAACCGTTGTGGTCTGAGCACGTATGTTTGATAAATTTAGAAGACAACAGGACGCTATGACCAAAATAAAGCTAATTTTTAAAACAGCCTTACACTTTATTATGCTTTTCATAAGTTGAAATTTTATAATGAATAAAATTAGGATTGAATTTTTCAGATAAATGTTTATTGAGAACACTTATCAAATTTTCCATTACTTATTTAGTTTCACATCTAAAGCTTTTTGAGCTGCCAATTGCTCATTATATTTAGTCATCAATCGAGTCATGATTTTATCCTTAAATTCTGGATCTTTACCGTACAAATCCCAAAATTTCTTATACTTTTCTGTTTCACCATTTGCTTTCATAATTTCTAAAGCAACATCAAAGCCTTCTATAAAATCCTTTTTCGTTATTTCGTAATAAACAATTTGATTAGGTCCAATTTTTATGGGTTGTATAACCGATGATGTAGCAAAGGAATTATTGTCAGGAACGATTTGAGCAGCATTTTTACCAGTAGCCATGTAATGCTGTGAGTCCACAATTGGGGAATTTGTAGCAATATTTCCATTAATTATTTTATCCAATTTTGCATTTATCTTCTCAATTTCAGATTTTAGTTCGTTGATTTCAGCTTGCTGGTTTTCTACTAATTTTTGATTGTCATTTACGTTCAATCCAATCGCTACATTTACGTTACTAATAGCCAAAGGATTCTCAGCTACTGACCAAGCAATACCCACAATATTTTTTACATCATTATGCTTAATTTTATCGGGAGCAACGGCAACCCCTACTCCATTATTAACGCCATTTGGAATGATATAATCGCCTAAATTTACTTTTCCGAACACTTTTACAGGCACCTGACCCATGAATGCAACTTTCTCATAGTTTGGTAAAGCCGCATCATTAGGCGTATTTCCTAACACAATTGGTTTGAAAGAAACCACCATCAGTTTTTCTGCCCCTTCAATATTCTTGCTAATTTTTCCACCTTTCACCCCCACAATGTCACTGGCAGTTATTTTTTCAGATGGAAATTGTTTCATCAAATATTCAGCATAATCGCCAGAGCCAGACTGGTAGGTTACTCCAATGCTATTGTCTTTGTTGGCTGTCCAATCCTGTAAGTTTGTGGCAGCCACCGCTACTTCAGCCACAACCAAGGCTTCTTCGATAACGGCTAATACTAATCTACCTGTAGCCCCAGCAACCAAAGAAGCAATCGGTGGGCAGGCCACAACACCCAATCCTGCACAGGCATTCACGGAAGCAGCTGACGAAATTTGATCTATTACCGCTGAAGCCAAGTCGTAGGTGGCAAGAGCCAAATCTAATGACCCCGAAACCACATCATAAACCAAAGCTCTTTTGTCATATTTATAATCTTCGCTGTTGTGCAATTCATCCAACGTTTCACCTTCTACTCTACCAACTACACCTCCTGTGCTATTCCTGAAGGTGATAAAATTATTTGAATTACTGGGCGTACCATTACCAACTTGTATAGATATACCATTAGCGTTAGTGGTGTTGACAAAATTAGCAACGTAATCAGCTCCAGTGGTCAGGTTTAAAGTACCCCCAACGTATAAGTTTTTTAAAATACCAACTCCACCATTCACAACGAAAGCACCGTTTGTTGTGGCTGTACTTTGTGTGGCATTGTTCACATTAGTAATTCCTGTTACTCCTAAAGTACTACTGAATAATACTCCCCCTCCTACATTTAATCTTTTAGCTAAGCCCAACCCGCCACTCACGATTAAAGCACCCGTAATGGTATTGATAGACTCCGTTTCATCAGTAATATTTACGGCGGCGGCGAAAGCTACTGGTCCTCCAAATTTTGAAATACCGCCTACATTTAAGTTACCTCCTAAGCCAAAACCACCTCTCACTACCAAGCCACCTGTGGTTGTACTTGTTGATTGAAGAGCTGCATTATCAAGCAACACTTGTTGGTTGAATAAAGCATTTTTGTTAACTGTTAAAATACCAGTCAACAAAGTTGGACTTGCATTATTTACATTCAAAGATGCACTAAGGTCGGTAATGCCATCTACTCGTAATGTCCCCGTAAGTTTTGTAGGGCTTGCATTGTTTACAAAAAGCCTACTATTCAAATCGGTTGGTCCATCTACGTTTAATGATGTATTTAGGTCGGTTGCTTTATCAACCGTTAAAGTACCCGAAAGTAAAGTTGGGCTTAATCGATCAACAGTAAATGGCCCATAATTTATAGTTTGTCCACTGACCTTATTAAAATATGCCGAAGAGTCCACCGTAATATTTGCACCAATGGCTAAACTTCTTTTCATCGTAATATTACCGTTAGCTAATATACGTAACCTTTCCAAGTTGTTCGTAATCACTACTAAATCAACATAATCAGTAGTTCCCAATCTGTCTTTTGAGGCATCAGAAGTTACATTTCCTTGCAGAGACCATACATTAGCTGGTACACCAGGAGTGGGAGCGTTTACTGCGTCGATTTTTGCACCATTGTCTGAAAGCCTTGAAGCAGTAATAGCATGGAAAGCATAAGGCACTGCCAATAATTGACTATTGCTTATTGAAGTGAATTTTGTCTCCCCTTTAGACTTGATTTGAATTTCCATCCAAATATTCAGAATGCTCCAAGGTATAGCTTCAAAATTGCCGCTTTCTCTCATCCCATCGCCCACAGCAATAGAAAATAAACCGAGGTCACTTGTAGTAATCGTATGTATTTCACTATAATGAGTATCATTTTTTAAATTTGAAGTACTATGAAGAGTGATGCGTAATTCAATTTTAGAATTCGCTAATATTTCGCCCTTCATATCTCTGGCTACTGCCTGATATTTCATACCGTGAGGGCTACTCTGCGCTAATGAACAAGTTATTGCAGTAATGATAAACAGAAGAATTAGGGATAATTTTCTCATGACAATATGTGTTAAAATAATTTTAAACTAAAAAGGTAATTTATGAAGTGCTGAGATAAAGGATTTTATCTTACTTTGATTATCTTGAAAGACTTCAGAAGCACACCATTTTCTTTTTGTGCTTTTAGAAAATAAGTGCCCGAGGGGAAAGTTGTCATATCTACGAATGTACTTGCAGATTTTTCATTCGTTTTTTGAGCCAAAAGTTGCTGACCTATGACATTAAATAAAAATAAATCTACTTTGCCAATCTCGTCTTGTAGTAAATTTTCGGATGATATCCTTAATTCCAGAACTCCCTCAACAGGATTTGGAAAAATTGTCATGCTATAGTCAGAAGCCAAACTTTCATTTTTGGCAGAAATTATACTTATAACTTTAAAATAAGTTTGGTGAAATCCTTGGGTATAGTGTTTATCCAAAGTTTTTGAACTCTCAATCACGGGTTCACCCAAAGTCCATTCCAAGGAGATAGAATTTGTTTTACTGATATCACCAGCTGAAGAGATAATTTCTGGGCTCAGTTTTTGACAAAAAGAATAATTGGAAATAAAAATTGAAAGGAAACAAAGAAGCTTGAAAAAAAATGAAGTGGCGTTAGTTGTATTTTGCCGAATCGGTAAAATACTAAAATCGAGAGTAAATGAGTATTTTACCTTCATGATTGTATGAGTTAGTGTGTTGTTCAAAATTTATAATAAATGTAGTAATTTATATTGGATATACTATTATTTTTTTTATTTCGTTTAGCTTATTTTTTATAATTTTATAAGTCTAAGTTTTTTAAAATAATAATAGATGATTTGCGCTGATTATTAGTCTGTTATAGCTTAAAAAGTTTAATTTTTTCTTACACTTTAAAATACTTTTTAGGCACTTTTAAAGAAAATTTACATGGTTGTTTCTTGAAAAAAGGATTAGAAAAGCATCGGATATTTCATGGCTAAAAATGCGTTTTTACTAAACCTTACTTCGTTTACATTGTTTACAGGAATGTACATTTCTTTGAGCGATAAGTAAATTAAAAAATCTTGCAGATGGGTAATGATGGCTTGTTCTAAATCCCTCTCGTAATAACTACTTTCTCGTTTCAGCCCTAAGAATTCTAAATACATTGGATCTTTAACAATTTCTTTCGCCTAAGATACTTGTCCTTCTCCACGGGCGACTACCAACATACTTTCTTTATCACTACTCAATAACATCCGCTCGTATAAAAGGCTATTCACTTGACGTTCCATTTGCCTTGATGTCCAACGGTTTTTGGTACTTTCTGCCATATAAAATTCTCTTTTGTCAGAAGATTCTATTCGAGAAAGGACTCTATATTGAGTCCAGTTCAATTGTGAACGCACTGCGTTCACAATTGGAAAAACTCTATAAAATTGAACAAATAGGTACAATTGTCGCTTTCCGTAACCACTTCCAAATTCTGGTTCTAATTGTACTGCCAAAAAATTAATAAGTTGCTTTCCATATTCAGCACGTTTGTCTTGTTTTTGTTCCTCATAAACGTATTGTCCAATGTGCCAGTATAACAAGGTACGTTTATGATCTACCGCTCTGACAGCTCGCTCCCGAGATTCATAAATGAGCGTTCTGATTTGATTAAGAAGTTCACTATTAAATAATTCTATTGGAGCTAAAAGGGTAACATAAAAACAATTTCATGAATTATTATTACCAACGAAATTAAAGCAAACATCTACTATTCGTTGAGTAAATTCTTCTTTTTGCAATTACCCCCAAAAATGAATTTGTCTGTATTTGTACCTTCAATCATTACCCAGCAGAAGATTTGAAAATTGAAAATGATTCAGACAAATATCTAAATCATTAAGTGAGTCAAATAAAAGTGTCAAGTTATTTTAGTTGCAAATGTTGGTGTTAAATTTCTATCTAATTAACTAATCAAATCTTTATGTTGTGTTAATATTCAACTTACATTCGCAGGGTAATTTTGTTTTTTGAAATGATATAAATCATCAAACCTAAAACAAGTTATTATGCACAACATTTCCCTTCCTAATCCTAAAAAATATTTATGGATTATTGCTTTCCTCTTTTCCATAAATATCTCTTTCTCGCAAGACAGACTCGAAAATATTTCTGTTTCTGGGAAAGTGATAGCCGCCGATACCAAAGAGGGTATTCCGAGTGTGAGTATTAAAATTAAAGGCACTAATAAAGGCTCAAATTCTGATGCAAATGGCAATTACACCATCGTCGTCCCTAATTCAAAGAGTATTTTGGTTTTTAGTTTTGTCGGATTTCTTTCCAAAGAAGTTGCCGTTGGAACGCAAACTAAATTGGATATTTCGTTATTTCAAGACATTAAAAACCTTTCTGAGGTGGTGGTCGTTGGTTACGGTTCAGTCAAAAAATCTGATTTGACAGGTTCAGTGAAGTCGGTTAAAAGTGATGCCTTCAACAAGGGAATTGTTAATTCTCCTCAAGAGCTTTTGCAAGGTAAAGTGGCAGGTGTTAATGTGACCTCAGCCAGTGGAGAACCTGGTTCAATTCAAGGAATTACCATTCGTGGACCAGGGGGTGTTCGTACAGGGAGTACTCCACTTTTTGTTGTGGATGGACTCGCTTTGGATAATTCAAGTACGGGTGGTGCAACCAATCCATTAACATTTTTGAACCCACAAGATATTGAATCAATGGACGTTTTGAAGGATGCTTCTGCAACGGCAATTTATGGGTCGAGGGGTGCAAATGGCGTTATTTTGATTACTACCAAAAAAGGAAAAGCGGGTGTTTCAACCGTGAGTTATACGACTTCTATCAGTATTTCAAACCTTACAAGACCCATCGAAGTATTTTCAGCCGATGATTACCGTAAGCAAGTTCCGAGTGTCGGCGGTGTATTAGAAGATTTGAAAGGAAATACGGATTGGCAAAAAGAAATTACCCGAACAGCTTACACCAAAAATCATAATTTGACACTTTCGGGCGGAGCTGATAAATTGACCTATTACGCATCTTTCGGTTTACAAAATCAGGAAGGCATCTTTAAGGGAAGCGATTTGAACAGATATACAGGCAGAATTAATGTTACCCAGAAATTTTTGGAAGACAGATTAGTTGTTGAAGCAAATTTGAATAGCTCATATACGGATAATACTCGTCCGCCAATTGAAGGTATGGTTGCTAATGGAATCACCACAAATCCGACGTATCCAGCTTACACATCAGATGGACAGATTGCCATTTATCCAAATATCGTCAATCCTTTGATTGCCATTAATTTGTTCAAAGATATTACCAATACGAACCGATTAATTGGTAATATTTCCCCCTCATTTAGAATAGCAAAAGGCTTGATTTATAAGTTGAATTATGCCATTGACAATTCAAATTCTACAAGAGATTTAGAGACTTTGCCAAACGCAGTTCCTTTGCAAGATGGTCGTTTGGAGACAGTTACGCTTAAAAATCAAAATAGTTTAATTGAAAATTACTTAACTTATTCTAACGAAGGAAATCTTCATAATTACTCGGTTTTAGTCGGACATTCTTATCAAAATATTTTCATCCAAGGTCGTTCATTTAGCATTAATAAATTTCCACTCACGGGCGTAGAACCAATCTATAATCCAGGTTTGGGTCAGGATTTGACTTTGGCAAATAACAGACCCTCGGGCGGGGCAGTAAAAAATGAATTACAATCGTTTTTTGCCCGAGTAAATTATCAATATCACGACAAATATTTATTGACTGCGACACTTCGTGCGGATGGTTCTTCAAAATTTGGAGCTAATAATAAATACGGTTTTTTCCCTTCATTTTCAGCAGGTTGGAAAATTTCAGAGGAAGAGTTTATGAAATCTTCGCCAGTCAGTAATTTGAAATTAAGAGCGGGTTGGGGACAAACGGGAAATCAAGAAATCCCTTCAAAAATCACACAGGCTTTGTTTACGTCGGTTGTTTCTGCCACTACAAGTTACCCACTCGACAATGGAACAAATTACGTGGCAGGTACAACATATACACGTTTAGCCAATCCAAACATTCAATGGGAGGTTTCTAATCAAACCAATATCGGACTTGATTTTGGCTTATTAAAAGGTGCTTTATCTGGTTCAATAGATGTTTTTAGTAAAGTTTCAAACAATATTTTATTGGAAGTTATACCAGCCGACCCTGTGCAACCCGCAGGTACTTTTTGGACGAATGTTCAGGATATGACCATTACGAATAAAGGTTTAGAAATCGAATTAAGCTATCGTCATAAAACGGGAAATGGATTCAATTATGAAATTGGAGGCAATTCAACTTTCATCAGTAACATCGTCAATAATTCTCCTTATTCCGTGATTCCTTCTGGTAGTGCTTCAGGTTCTGGATTGACTTCTGCAACGATAAATGGATACATCAATGGGCAACCAATCGGAACATTTTTCTTAAAAGAATTTACAGGTTTTGACGATAAAGGAATCAGTACATTTAGAGATACCGATGGCGATAAATTAGTGACTGATAAAGACAGAATTTCCGCAGGAAGTGCCTTACCGACCTCTATGTATAACTTTTACGCAAATGTTGGTTACAAAGGTTTTGATGTTTCGGTCAATTTTAATGGCGTAAGTGGCAACAAAATTTATGACAATACTGCCAATTCAAATTTCTACAAAAACAAACTTTCAAAAGGGGTGAATACCACCTCAGAAGCGATTGAATCTACGGTTGAATCTATTAATAACCCCGCTCCAGTATCGACAAGATATTTGAAAGATGCTTCATTTTTGAGATTGAATAACTTGACTTTGGGGTACAATTTCAATACCAAAGCCTTAGGAATTAATCGTTGGGTTTCAGCTTTGAGATTATCGGTAACTGGACAAAATTTATTTATTTCTTCAAAATATACAGGCTATGATCCAGAAGTAAATACGGATAAAACCATCAATGGAGTTGCCTCGTATGGTATTGATTATTTGAGTTATCCTAAAGCTAAATCGTTTGTATTTGGTTTAAATGTATCATTCTAAAAATTACTAAAATGAAAAAGAAAATATATTTACTGATGCTCATTTTTAGCATCTCTTTTATAGAAAGTTGTACCAAATTGGAAGAGCAAATTTTGGATGAAACAACTGCCTCTAATCTGACCGCAAAACAAGCTGCTGATGGCATAATTGCCCCTGTTTACGCTCGTTTACCCGATTTGTATTCTCATACTGTTCTTTTTGCAGTTCAAGAAATTTCAACTGATGAAGCTATTTTGCCGTATCGTGGTGGTACAGATTGGGGCGATAATGGTATATATGTTGCTATGCATCAGCATACCTACCAAAGTACGGATCCAAATCTAAGAAACACGTGGTTATTGATTCAACAAGGCTTATCCAGAGCAATAACGGCTATGAACACCTTACCTACAAATACCGACCAAACTGCTAAAATATATTTAGCCGAAGCCAGAGGTATGAGAGCCTATTACAATATGTTAAATTTAGACCTTTTCGGAATAGTTTTCGTGAAAGAAGATGTAGGCGAAACATCAAAAATTATTCGTGGCGAAGAAGCATTTCAGTATGTTAAAAATGAGCTTTTGGCGGTTGAACCAAATTTAGATAATACGGTAGGACCTGGACGTTTGACAAAATCTGCCGTTTGGGGATTGTTGGCTCGTTTGTACTTGAATGCAGGAGTTTATCGTGATATTTATGCTGATAAGGTCAATTTCAAACCAGAGGAAATGGACAAAGCAATTGAATATTGTGATAAGATAATTAATGGTGGTCAATTTCAATTATCGAAAGATTATTTCACCATTTTCGGATCTGATAATCATACGAATAAAGAGCTAATTTTTGCCGTAGATCAACGTGCTGAATTGAATGGTCATAATCGTTTGGCATATTTTTCTCTTTCAGGTGACCAATTTCCACTAACAGAATTCCCTGCCGCAAATGGAACGGATGGACCTGCCATTACGCCTGATTTTTACCAAACTTGGGCGAAAGAATACGCACCAAAAGACCCTGCAATTTCAGACCCAAGATTTTATAGACAAAACATGGGAATCTATACCAATCCTTCTGATTCGTGCCTTGCAGCAAAGGATTACAGCATTAATCGAGGTATTTTAAGAGGGCAACAGTACGGTTTAATTAGAAAAAATGGTGTTTTTTTACGTTGCAAGGATGGTATAAATTATAAAATCGGAAAACTCTTCAATGAATCTCGCAACAAACCTACTTTGCCCGTTGATTTTACAGAACAAGTGGATTTTACAACGGCAGGAAGTAATTATTCAACGGGTTACAGAGTCGAAAAATATGAGTTCAGTAAAAAATCAGCCAGTGGTAGAAATTTGGGAGAAGCCGATATTGTAATCCTTCGTTTGGCAGATATTTACATGATGCGTGCCGAAGCAAAAATGCGTAAAAGTAATGATGTTGCCAGTGCCTTATCGGATGTAAATTTAGTAAGGGCTTCCAGAACAAATCCAGCCCCTGCTTTGAAAGAAATGAGTTTGGATATTTTGTTCAAAGAGCGTGGATTTGAATTTTATTGGGAACACCAAAGACGTACTGACATGATTCGTTTTGGAAAATATGAAGGTACTTGGACGGAGAAAAGCAATACTGATAAATTCAAAAGGTTATTCCCAATTCCACAAACTGCCATTGACGGAGCTTCAAATTTACCAGGGTATTTGAAGCAAAATCAGAGTTATTAATTTATAGAAATATATTAAATTTAACTATTAATTTTAATAATAATTTGTTGATTTTTATACCTATAAGGCTTTAAGCCTTATAGGTATCCTAATAACTCCAACTTGTCTATGAAAAACCCGATTTACCTAATCACGACTTTGATAGTTTTCAATTTCTTCAGTTGCAGAACCATTCCGAAAGAAAATAATATTTCTCTTCAAACTGGTTTAGCGTATGATAAAGGGACACTTTATTCAGAAACATCTCCATATTTGATGCCCTTTAATCGAATTATTGATGGGGTTGGAACATCAGTAAATTTTGGAAATCCTGATTATGAAAATCATAGTTTAGATTTGGCAATGATTCCAAATACTGATTTGATAGTTGTTGAAGACAGGTTTGGAGTTGCAGTTTTTAATACAAAATCTAAATCCTTAATTAATCGTTGGGAATATCGTCAAATACCTGAATATAAGAATCTTATGAGTTCCTTTTCTGGAATTAAAGCAATTGTATATCAGGATTCTACCTATATTTTTTGGGGAACGGGTGGCAGAGAAAAATCGAATTCTTATGTGATGCAAGCACATTGGAATGGAAAAGAATTGAAATTAGTCAAAGCCTTTCCTTTCAAAGCTATTGCACCCGCTGTGGTGGCTTTGCCAAATGAGGTAATCGTAAAGGAAGAAAATAATGAGCTGTTTCTTTATACGGTTTTGAACGGGAATAATCAATTAATCAAGTCGAAGGTCAGCAATATGGAGCAAATTTGGGCAACGCCAACAGGTGTTTGTCCTTATGGGTTGAGTATGGTGGAAGACAAGATTTTTGTGTCAAACTGGGCTGGTCCAGTTACCAATCCGAATGATGGAATTGAAACGGCTGGGATTCCTTGGGGCAGTGCTTATATCGACCCCAAAACAGGTGCAATGTCTCGTGGTACTGTATCGGTTATTGATGCTAAATCTGGAAAATTTATCAAAGAAATTGAAGTTGGATTGCATCCAAATGCTATTCTTTCAAGCAAAAATGGACAAAAGGTGTATGTTGCCAACGGAAATAGCGATAATATTTCTGTCATCGACACAAAAAGTTTAACGGTTACTGATTCAATTTTTGTTGGGCTTTTTAACGAAAATAAAAACCTAATTGGAAGTACGCCCAATGCCTTAGCTTTGGACGAAACTGGAAAAATACTGTATGTGGCAAATGGATTAGACAACGCTATTGCGGTGGTTTCACTTGGCAAAAATGCTGATAATCAGATAGTTGGAGAAAGTATTATCAAAGGATATATTCCAACACAAGCCTATCCATCTGCCATAGTTTTTAATAAAAATGAGCTATACATCGCCAATCTTGAAGCAATCGGAGCAAGAGCCGAGCATAAAGTGAAAGAAGAAGCAAAGGCTGAAAAAGCTTATAACTCTCACAAACAATTAGCATCGGTTTCATTTATTCCGTTACCAAACGATGAACTTTTGAAGAGTTATACGGAAAATGTAAAAAATCAAAGCCTTTATTATCGGGCTAAAATTTCAGAACAATTACCACGAAAAAATATTGCCCCAAAACCCGTTCCAGAACGCATTGGCGAGCCTTCTGTTTTTAAGTACGTTGTGTACATTATCAAGGAAAATCGTACCTATGACCAAGTTTTAGGCGATATGAAAGAAGGCAACGGTATGGCTTCTTTATGTATTTTTGGGGATAGTATTACCCCAAATCAGCACCGTTTGGCGAAAGATTATTTGTTGATGGATAATTACCATGTTTCAGGTAAATCATCTGCCGAAGGACACCATTGGGCAAGTGCGGGCATGGTAACAGATTATACCGAAAAAAGCGTTAGGGCTTGGTTTAGAAGTTATCCACACGTTTTGTATGATGCGATGGTTTATAATAAAAAAGGCTTGATTTGGAATAATGCACTCGACCACGGAAAAACTGCAAGAGTTTATGGTGAAGCCTGTACCTGCGAGTTCGACGAAAAAATATATAACTGGAAAAACCTCTACGAATTACAAAAAAAAGGCGAAAATTTCCCCTATAGGAACACGACAACAATTTCAAGAGTTCGTCCTATTTTAGCCGAAAATTTCCCTGGTTGTGATAATGAAATAATCAGCGACCAAATGCGAGCAGATGCTTTTTTGAAGGAATTGAAAGAAATTGAATCAAATCCTAATAGACAATTACCAAACTTAATGGTGATGTCTTTGCCCAACGACCATACCGCTGGCATGAATCCAAAATATCCCACTCCACGAGCCATGGTGGCTGATAATGATTTGGCGTTAGGAAGAATAGTAGAGGGAATTATGAACAGCAAATTTGCAGATTCAACCGTGATTTTTGGAAGTGAAGACGATTCTCAGGCAGGTTGGGATCATGTTAGTGCTTATCGTACAACGGGATTCGTGATTAGTAAATATTCAAGACTACAAAAAACGATTCATACCAATTATAATCAAACATCTGTTTTGCGAACCATCGAACAGATTTTAGGCTTACCTCCAATGAATATTATTGATGCAACTGCTTCCCCGATGTTCGATTGTTTTACTGAGAAACCCGACAATAGTTTTCAGTATGCTGCCTTAAAAAACACGATTCCGCTTGATGAAATGAACAAACCTGTGGAAAAGCAAAAAGGAGCTGCTCTTAAATTTACGAATCAATCCATCAAATATGCCTTTAACTTAATTGACCGAGGGAATGATGATGTATTGAATAGAATTTTATGGTTTTCTGCCAAAGGAAACAAACCTTATCCTTCAAAAATGGCAGGGAGTGCCGATGATGATAACGATTAATTAAAAATAATAAAAATATCAACAAGAACCCCATGAAAACAATAATTTTCGCCCTTTTAATCTCCTCAATCTTTGCATTTACGTTTGCGAAAATCGAAACAGATTTGCCCATCAATCACTATCAGTCTATTGGTTCGCACAACAGTTACAAAGAGTATATAGACCCGCAACTCATCAAAATCATTGACAAAACCGATACCAGCCGCAGAACCACGAAAGGCTTGGAATATCATCATATTGGCTTATCAGAACAGTTAAATTTGGGGTTAAGAGCCTTAGAAATTGATATTTATGCAGATGAAAAAGGTGGTAAATATGCTCATCCACGGGGCTTGGACATGGCTGGAAAACAACTAAACAGACCTTATGATGTTGAAGGAGTGATGAATGAACCAGGTTTCAAGGTTCTGCACGTTCAAGAAATTGATTTCAGAAGTAATTGCTTAACTTTTAAAAAATGTCTTTCCGAATTGAAATCTTGGTCGGATAATCATCCAAGTCATGAGCCAATTTATATCACGATGAACGCCAAAGATGATACGATAAAATTACCAGGATTTGCAAAACCTGAAAAATTTACTTCTGAAGTATATGACCAATTAGATGATATTATTTTATCAAGTTTGGGAAAACAAAAACTAATTATTCCCGATGATATTAGAGGAAATTTCAACACACTTGAAGGAGCAGTTTTGAAGAAAGGATGGCCAAAAATGAGTCAATCCAGAGGGAAATTTCTGTTTGTTTTGGATGAAGGCAAAAGCAAAACGGATGATTACATCAAAAATCATTCTTCTTTAAAAGGACGTATTTTATTCACAAATTCAGCCGTTGGAAGTCCAGAAGCCGCATTTTTGATTATGAATGATGCCAAGAAAGACCTCGAAAAAATTAAAGAATATGTAAAAATGGGTTATTTAGTACGTACTCGTGCAGATTCAGATACTCGTGAAGCTCGTTCTAACGATTATGGAAGTTTTGAGGCAGCAAAAGCATCTGGAGCTCAAATAATTTCCACTGATTATTATTTAAAAAGTACACTGTTTCCTTCAAATTATTCGGTAAGTTTTGATGGAAAAACATATTTCAGAAAGAATCTATTGTTTTAATCAGCTATAATTTAATCCTTTTTAGACAGACACTTTTTTAATTCGGATGAATGTTGGAGTCCAGCCCGAAATTCCGCTGTTTGAGCGTAGCGAGTTTCGGAACTTCTTGATTTTTTTGCGACCGACGCTTCGGTTTCTTTTTGTATCAAGACAAAAAGAAAAAGAAGTTAATATTTAAAAAAATTATGATTGATTAAAAAAGTTTTGGTCTAAAAAATCTAACCCAGATTCAAATATTGAAAACTATTTTTGATGAACATTTACCTTTAAGATAATGACGGAAGAACTGGTTTTCTGTAGGTATTAAAATTTTCAAAAAGCACTTGGGTTTCATCATCTGCTTGTCAATCAAATCATTATTAAAATGAAAAAGCTATTAATTATATGCTTAATATGTTGGGTCTCTTCCACGTTTGCCCAATATCAAACCCAAAATGTTTTCATCATTACTACTGATGGATTTAGGTGGCAGGAAATGTTTAATGGCGCAGATTCCACATTGATTTTCAATAAAATATACACAAAAGACTCAGCAAAAACGGTTAAAGCCTTTTGGGCGAATTCACCAACTGAACGTCGTGAAAAATTACTTCCATTTTTCTGGAATACAGTTTCAAAGAATGGTCAAATACACGGCAACCGTTGGGTTGGAAATAAAGTCAATGTCAAAAACCCTTATTGGTTTTCTTATCCTGGATACAACGAAATTTTATCGGGATATGCCGATGATAACATCAATTCGAATGATAAAATTGAAAATCAAAATATTACTTTTCTCGAATTTTTAAATAAACAACCCGCTTTGAATGGAAAGGTTGCTGCTTATGCAACTTGGGATGTTTTCCCTTTTATTATTAATGAAAAAAGGAGCGGAATTAACGTAAATGCTGGCATAGAATTGATTAGTGAAAAGGTTACTCCGAAAGAGGAACTTTTGAACGAAATGCAAAACAACATTCCATTAAATGGTAGTGATAGATACGATTTTCTAACCTATTATTTAGCCAAGGAATATATCGTAAAACACTCACCAAAGGTATTTTATCTTGCATTTGATGAAACCGACGAACTTGCACATGAATCTAAATATCAAGATTATCTTTTTGCTGCCCATTCGTTCGATAAGTACGTTTCTGACTTGTGGGCATTTTGTCAATCGAATCCCCAATATAAAGACAAAACCACCTTCGTTTTCACAACCGACCACGGACGAGGGGACAAATTAAAATCTCAGTGGACAAGTCATGGTCAGAAGGTTTTGGATAGTAATGAAATCTGGATGGCATTTTTAGGGCCTGACACGCCAGCATTAGGAGAGCTTAAAATGGAAGGGCAGCTGTATCAAAATCAAATTGCAAAAACCGTAACAAAACTATTAGGTTTTAATTTTGATAATGGCAAGCCAATTGGTGAGCCAATTAACATTTCAATCAAATAATTTAATATTAATTTAACAATAATTTTACATACATTTGCATCCCACAAAAATAAGGTGTAAATGCAAGAGAGCCAGATAATTAACAATCCGATTGAATCTCAAGTTAAGTCAGATATTTTTTCAAAGAATGCTTTTGGTAATGATTTTGTTTGGGGAGTGGCTATGGCTTCTTTCCAAAACGAGGGTGCTTGGAGTTTAGACGGGAAAGGAGAATCCATTTGGGATAAATTTTCCCATAAGAAAAACCGAATCCGTGACCGTCAGAACGCAGATAAGGCTTGTGAATTTTATCATCGTTTTGAAGCGGATATTTTACTGGCAAAGTCACTCAACTTTAATACTTTTCGTTTTTCAATTTCTTGGTCGAGGATACTTCCAGATGGTATTGGTAAAGTCAATATGGCAGGCTTAGAATTCTATCATCAAGTGGTTGATTGTTGTTTAGAAAATGGACTTGAACCCTTCGTAACTCTCTATCATTGGGATTTGCCTCAAGTTTTGGAAGACCGTGGGGGGTGGACAAACAGAGATATAATTAATTGGTTTTCAGATTATTGCGAAGTGGTAACTCGTGAGTTTTCGGGTAAAATAAAAAACTGGATAGTGCTAAACGAACCCGCTGGGTTTGTTGGCTTGGGGTACATGACAGGCTACCACGCACCCGGAAGAATAGGCATGAGTAACTTTTTGCCCGCCATTCATCACGCAACGATGTGTCAAGCTGAAGGAGGTAGAATTATACGCAAAAACGTGCCAGATGCCGTGATTGGAACTACTTTTTCTTGTTCTTATATTGAGCCTTTTTCACAAAAAAAGGCGGATATTCAAGCCGCAAAACGTACTGATGCTTTATTAAATCGACTATTTCTTGAACCCGCCTTGGGGCTGGGTTATCCTGTTCAGGAGCTACCATTTCTTAAGAAAATGGTTAAAAAATATGTTCATGAAGGTGATATGGAAAAGTTAGCGTTTGATTTTGACTATATTGGGCTTCAAAATTATTTTAAAGTGGTGGTAAAACACGCTTGGTGGATGCCATATTTGTCTGCCAGCGAAGTGAAACCTCAAAATCGTAATGTAGAGAATTTAACAGATATGGGCTGGGAAATTTCTCCTGATGGTTTGCTCAATATTCTTATTCAACTTTCTGATTATCAAGAAATTAAGAAAATAATTATAACAGAAAATGGGGCTGCTTTTAAAGATAACTTAGAAAATGGGACTATCAATGACACGGAAAGAATTGCCTATTTTGAAAGCAACCTTCAACACGTTTTAAAAGCAAAAAATCATGGGGTAAAAGTAAATGGTTATATGGCATGGACTTTAACCGATAATTTTGAATGGACGGAAGGCTATAAACCGAAATTTGGCTTGGTTCATATAGATTTTAAAACCCAAAAAAGAACAATCAAAGATTCTGGAAAATGGTTCAGGAAATTTTTATCAGAATAATAAGCTGACATATAAAATGGGTTATCAATGTAGTGAAAACCTACTTAAAATGTTATTAATCTAATTTATTCTGAGTGTCAATAAATACGATGTTTCATTTTGTTAAATCCTCAAATCTTCCCCTAATTGTCTTCCTTCTGAAAATAGTAACATGCTGATTATTAGTATATTACTTTAATTAATCTCACAAATATTGATAATTATTTCAGAATTTATAATGCCTTTCACTCAAATTCCTCAATTGCTCCGCTGCACTTTCTGGGGTAATGTCTCTTTGAGGATTTGCTAATAATTCATAACCAACCATAAATTTTTTAATAGTGGATGAACGAAGTAGAGGGGGATAAAAATGAATATGCCAATGCCAACTTTTTAAATCCTGCGAATGTAAGGGTGCTTGATGAATACCCGCAGAATAGGGGAAAGAGGTTTTAAAAAGGTTATCGTAACGAGTAGTTAATCGACGGATAATATCAGCCAAATCGTTTTTTTCCTGCACATTCATTTCTGATATAAAAGCCATTGGATGCTTCGGAATTAGTAAGGTTTCGAAGGGCCAAGTGGCCCAAAATGGCACTACCACGACAAAACTATCATTTTCGATTACAATACGTACTTTTTCAGAAACCTCCAATCGCCAATAATCTTCTAATAATGTCCTATTATGCTCTTCAAAATAGATTTTTTGCTGTTCAGTTTCTTTTTGAATTTCTACGGGAATATTACTTGAAGCCCAAATCTGCCCGTGAGGATGAGGGTTTGAACATCCCATTATTTCACCTTTATTTTCAAATATTTGAACATAATTAAGGTCTTTTTTATTACGAAAACTTTCAAATTCTGAAATCCAAGTATCCACCACTTTACGAATTTCGGATGTTTTCATGTCTGCCAATGTCAAATCATGACGTGGCGAAAAACAGATAACTCTACATTCACCTTTAACGCTTAGGGCATTCAACAGTCCCCCTTTTTTGATTTCTCCCTGTGGTACATCAGATTGCAAAGCCGCAAAATCATTTTGAAAAACGTAAGTATCTGTATAGTTGGGGTTTATCTCGCCATTCATTCGTGGATTACCAGCACATAGATAACACAAAGGGTCATGTTGAGAGCGAGAATTAGTAACAATCTCTTCGGTTTTTCCTTGCCAAGGGCGTTTTGTACGGTGAGGCGAAACCAATATCCATTCGCCAGTTAATGGATTTTTTCTGATGTGAGAATGTTCGTTAAAATCGAAAACCATTTTTTTAGTTAATAAATGAGTATAAATAATTGATAATTTTTTGAGTAAAAGAGTCAACAGTTTTTGAGCTAAATAATAGCTCAAAAACTATTACTATCTATTAAAGAAGTTCCATTTGCCGTAACGACACTGTACATTTTTAATTCAACACCAATTTTTTGTTTATAACTAACTGATAATCTGCTGTATAACTCTTCAATTTTATCAGAATTGATTAGATTTATTGTACAACCGCCAAAACCACCCCCCATCATTCTTGACCCCAAGACGGATGATTCGTGCCATAATGAATCGACTAAAAAGTCTAATTCCTTACAACTTACTTCGTATAAATTTCGCAAACCTTCGTGGGTTGCAGTCATTTTTATACCAAAATCCAATAAATTTCCAGCTTGTAAATCTTCGCAGGCGGATAAAATTCTCTCATTTTCTTCAATAACGTATTGGCAGCGTTTATAAATTAAGGGGTCTAATTGGCTTCTACTTGCCTGTAACCATTCAAGGGGAACTTGACTAAGGTTTTTAATTGAACTATCGAAGTTTTTTCTAAAAAACCTCAAGCCTTCTTCACATTGAATTCTTCGGAGATTATATTCAGATTCGACCAAATTGTGTTTTACTCCAGTATCAAAAAGCACAATTTTATAATCTCCCAAACTCAAAGGAAAATATTGAAATTCGAGCGTTTCACAATCTAATCGAAGCACATGATTTTCTTTTCCATGAATACTGGCGAACATATCCATAATGCCACATTTTACGCCAATAAACTCATTTTCAGCTTGTTGCACTAATTTAGATAATTCCTTTCTATCAAAAATATTCCCACACATTTCATTAATGGCAAAGCCAATGGCACTCTCCACAGCCGCCGAAGATGACATTCCAGAACCAATAGGAATATCTCCCGCCAACACGCAATCAAACGGTTGAACTTTGATGTCTCGCTTTTCAAATTGCTCAATAACTCCTAATATATAATTTGCCCAACTGTGATTTTCTAAAGGTTTAATGGTATCAAAATAAATATCAGCAGATTCATTCATATCAATTGAAATCCATTTCCCAAAGTCCTTTTCTGAGGGAGAAATAGCTAAATAGGCGGCTTTGTCGATGGCTGCGGGAAGTACAAGACCTCCATTATAATCTGTATGTTCCCCAATGAGGTTGACCCTCCCAGGTGAGCGAACTAACATTGGTTTTTTATTGAAATTTTCTATAAATACTTGATTGATAATATTTTGTAATTTATTCATAAATGATTTTTAAAATTTAATGGCCAAACAACAACCAGAATTATAGTTTGGGGGGTAAAATTACCCCCTTTAGTCTGTTGCTTTACTTCAACAAAAACTGCTTACTAATCTCATCATAAACTGCCAAAAATTTATTTGATTTTCCGTCACGGTCAAAAAAAGATTCCCACGTGCTGAGTGGCTCCCAAATACACGTGCCTTTGCCTCTGCCATTGGGTACTTCAAAGGCAATTTTATTCACTTCTTCCTTCAATTGAGAATATTCAACCACAATTACGTCTTTATTATAGCGGGTTGAAAGATTGCTTAAATTGTCCCGTAAATCATCCACCGTGCCATGCCATTTTGGGTAATATGATTCGCCAATAACATCAAACGGCACGCCACGAGCCACCATATTATCAATGAAACTGACGGATTCGTGATTTTGTCCGCCCAATGCTACGTGTAACATCATTTGCGTATTTGGTTCTACCGATTTCACCGCCGCAGTTCCAGCATTAAGCAATTGTGCCAATCCGTCGGGATTATTTACATTGCCTTCGGGCCAAACAATTCCGTGATTTATTTCATTGCCAATTTGCACCATATCAGGGCTTGTACCTTGATTTTTAAGCTCTTGCATTACTTTTTTGGTATAATCGTAGAGTGCTTTTTTCAAGTCGGTAAACGATAAACCCTCCCATGCTTTGGGTTTGTATTGCTTTCCAGGGTCAGCCCAAGTGTCGCTATAATGAAAGTCTAACAATAATTTCAAACCCGCATCTTTTACCCTTTTTGCCATT
>JANPGQ010000285.1:0-3661 GCA_031423975.1 Cytophagales bacterium
TACCTTACAATTCTGGTCTTTTACGATAAATTGACATTTATTTACCTTGAAATGCCTCATTTTATCAAGACAGAAGAAGAATTAGAAACGACTTATGATAAATGGCTATATGTACTCAAATATCTGCCTGAATTAGAAAAACGTCCAAAAAAATTACAAGAAAAAATCTTTGATAAACTTTTTAAAGCGGCTGAAATTGCCAAATTCACCCCCGCAGAGTTAGTAGAATATGAAGACAGTTTGAAGCAATATCGAGATTTGAAAAATGTGATTGATACGGCTTTCAGTGATGGAGAAATTAAAGGCAAAACTGAAATTATAATAAAATCTCTTAAAAGAGGTAAACTCAGTATTAATGAAATTGCAGAAGATTTTGAGGTATCAATTGATTTTATTTTGAAAATAAAAAGAGAAAATAATTTGTGAACTCATGGATGAACAGATAAATGAGAATTTTATAATAAGAAAAGTCAAAAAGTATCATTTTTATGATGGAGTAATTCAATCCTATATAGAAAATTATACATATGACAACTGGCTATCTTCATCAGAATTCGGTATATATGAAAAATCTATTGTCAAGATTGAAGAATTGAATATTGAGTTATTTTCTAAAAAAAATAAACCACTGACTACGTTTAATGAATATTTTAAATTGGATAATCTAAAACTCATATCAAGGTATTTTGATATGAGTTTATATAATAGCCCTAACAATTCTTTTTTAGTTACTCAAAATCATTCATTTGATAATTTTTATATCTCTTTAACAAGTTCAAAGTTAAATAATTTTGTGATTATTTATGGAATTGGTGGTAGTCGTTTTCCTGAATCAATTTATATACATGGTATTTGGGAATTGGTTTTCATTCCAATTCAATTAAAACAAGAGTAGTTGATTTTTGAAATAAAGATATTTGTTGTATTACTCACTTTTAGCGTATTTGTAGAATTAAAACAAAATCCTGCTGTTGTAAAGCAGATAAATATATCAATAAACGGATAAAGTTTACTGATAACTGATAACTGTAAAATGAAAGTATTAAAATTTGGAGGTACGTCTTGTGGCACTGTAAATAGTATTCAGGCGGTATTAGAAATTATTAAGGGCAAACAAGCCCAAGAGAAAGGTGTCGCTGCGGTTTTTTCGGCAATGGGTGGCGTTACGAATAAACTCCTTGAAGCGGGTCTAAAAGCCACCGAAGGCGATTTAACCTATCTGGACATCGTGCAAGCCATCGAAAACCGTCATTTTGAAGTCGTGAGAGCATTAATTGATGTAAAATCTCAGTCGAAAGTATTCGCTAATATTCGTACTATTATCAACGAATTAGATGATTTATTGAAAGGTATTTCGCTAATTCGGGAAACTTCTAATCGTACTTCCGACTTGGTTGTGTCTTTCGGAGAACGACTTTCTACGACCTTGATTTATGAAATTCTTCATGCACAAGGCGTTGATTGTCAGTATCTTGATGCTCGAAAAGTGATTCGTACCAATGCCAATTTCGGGATGGCAGAGGTTGATTTTGAGGTAACGAATCGCCAAATTCAAGAGCATTTTTCTAAAACAAAATCGCTCCAACTCATTACGGGTTTTATTGGTTCGACTGAAAAAGGCGAAACTACAACCCTCGGGCGTGGAGGTTCTGATTATACAGGTTCAATTTTTGGGGCTGCTTTGAATGCTCAAGAAATCGAAATTTGGACAGACGTGGACGGCATGATGACCGCCGACCCACGCAAGGTGAAAAATGCGTTTACCATTCCAACCATCACGTATTCGGAGGCAATGGAATTGACGCATTTTGGAGCGAAAGTGATTTATCCGCCTTCGTTGCAACCCGCTTTTGCCAAAAATATCCCGATTCGAGTACTTAATACCTTCAATACGGATTTTATCGGAACAATCGTAACTCGTAGCTCAGAACCATCTGAATACATCATTACGGGCATTTCTTCGATTGATAATTTGGCTTTGGTCAATCTGCAAGGCTCTGGAATGATTGGCGTTGCGGGAGTTTCTGCCAAATTATTTACGGTCTTGGCAAAACATAAAATTTCGGTAATTCTCATTTCT
The DNA here is from genome assembly GCA_031423975.1 of Cytophagales bacterium. Taxonomy (GTDB): domain Bacteria; phylum Bacteroidota; class Bacteroidia; order Cytophagales; family Spirosomataceae; genus Arcicella. The sequence goes on from JANPGQ010000285.1 coordinate 2,081, forward strand.
CAGGCATCTTCCGAACACTCCATTTGTTTTGCCATCGAACCCTCGGCATCGGTAGAAGTGAAGGAGATTTTGGAAAAAGAATTCAAAGCTGAAATCGCCATTGGTGATGTGGAAGGTATTGAAATTCAAGAAAATCTATCGGTAATTGCCGTGGTAGGCGAAGGCATGAAGAAGCACACGGGCGTAAGTGGGAAATTGTTTTCGGTGTTGGGAAAGAACGGTATCAATATTATTGCCACTGCCCAAGGTTCGTCAGAATTGAACATTTCCGTGGTGATTGAAAAGAAAGATATTTCAAAAGCTTTGAATGTTATCCACGATACGTTCTTCTTTTCGCAGGTAAAAACCTTGAACCTATTTTTAGTAGGAACGGGACTTATCGGAAAGGCATTATTGAATCAATTGAAAGGACAAGAAGGTTATTTATCAAAATACAAAGCCTTGAAAATCAATTTGGTAGGTGTGATGAACTCCCGAAAAATGTTGATAAATTCTGAAGGAATCTCTATGGATTCGTGGTTTGAAGATTTGGATAATACAGGCAAAAAATCAGAACTATGGCAATTTGTGGCAGAAGCAAAACGCTTGAATTTACCCAATTCTATCTTTGCTGATTGTACCGCCAACAAGGAAATTCATAATGAATATTTAGGATTATTTGAAGCAAATATTTCGGTAGTTACCCCCAATAAAGTAGCCAATTCTGGACGATATGCAGACTATGCCTTATTGCACCAAACGGCTCTGAAAAAAGGTGTGAAATTCTTGTATGAAACCAACGTAGGAGCGGGGCTTCCCGTGATAAATACCCTGCAAGGTTTGATTGCTTCGGGCGATAAATTTGAGCGAATTGAAGGGGTTTTATCAGGAACATTATCCTATATTTTTAATAATTTCAAAGCAGGCGTTAAATTTGCCGATATCGTGCAGGAAGCCAAAACAAAAGGTTATACCGAACCAGACCCAAGAGAAGATTTGAGTGGAATGGATGTAGCCCGTAAGATTTTGATTTTGGGTAGAGAAATAGGTTTACGCCTTGAACCAGAGGATGTTACGATAGAAAAACTACTGCCCGAAAACTGCGAATTAGCCCCAACGGTAGATGATTTCTTTAAAGAATTAGAGGTGTCAAATGCCTATTTTGAAGAGATGGTAAACCAAGCCGAAGCCAAAGGGGAAGTGTTAAGATTTATTGCTACCTTAGAAAACAACAAGATAAATATTGGCGTAAAAAGTATCAATAAATCGCACCCATTCTACATGATGGACGGGGCAGACAACGTGATTTCATTCACCACAAAACGCTATCACGACCGCCCATTGGTCATAAAAGGGCCAGGAGCAGGGGCAGAAGTAACCGCCAGTGGGGTTTTTGCGGATATTGTGGCAATTGGGAGCTATTTGGGGTAAACACATATGTCACATGATAAATTTAATAAAAATTAGAAATTTCAAATCCATCAGAGAGATGGAATTGAAGCTATTACCCATCAATGTATTAATTGGTGCTAATGGTGCAGGTAAAAGTAATTTTATTAATTTTTTCAAATTAATATATAATATTTATACTCAAAACTTACA
>JANPGQ010000286.1:0-6866 GCA_031423975.1 Cytophagales bacterium
GAAAGTTTATGCAGAGAAAAACTTAATCGTAGTGTCAGGTTCAATCCCAGGAGCGAGAAACTCATTTGTTATTCTTGAAAAATAGATTTGAAAATTTGACGATGTAATTCTTTACAATATCAAAATTTAATCAAATCAACAAATTTTCAAAATCAGAAATAATGGAATTATCAGTTTTAAACATACAAGGCAAAGAGACAGGAAAGAAAGTAACCCTTTCTGACGAAATCTTTGGCATCGAGCCAAACGAACACGTTGTTTGGTTAGACGTAAAGCAGTTCTTGGCAAATCAGCGTCAAGGAACTCACAAAGCGAAAGCAAGAGCAGAAGTTTCTCGTTCAACTCGCAAAATCAAAAAACAAAAAGGTACGGGTGGTGCTCGTGCTGGTTCAGCTAAATCTCCTTTAATGAAAGGTGGTGGACGTATTTTCGGACCAGTACCAAGAGATTACTCGTTCAAAGTGAATAAGAAAGTTAAATCATTAGCACGCCAATCAGCTTACGCAGCCAAAGCACAGTCAGGCAACGTAACCGTGTTAGAAGGATTCACTTTCGATGCACCAAAAACTAAGTCATACTTAGCAGTGTTAAATGCTCTTTCATTGAACGGAACAAAAACATTGTTGATTTTGCCAGAAGATAACCAAAATGTGTTTTTGTCAGGGCGTAACGTTCCAAAGGCAAAAGTTGCAACGGCTGGTCAAATCAATACTTATGACATCGTAAACGCTACTCAATTAATTATCGTTGAAGGAGCTGTTTCAACAATCGAATCATCTTTTATCTAACAATAAAATGAGCATTATCAAAAGACCAATTCTTACTGAGAAATCTCAGGGCTTACAGAAAGGCGGTCAATACGTTTTCGAGGTAGCAAACAAAACTAATAAAGTTGAGATTGCCAAAGAAATCAAGAAAATGTACGGTGTACAAGTTACTTCGGTAAATACACTTCGCCAATTCGGTAAGAAGAAATCAAGAAGCACCAGAACATCAGTATCGTCTGGTATCACTTCAACGTACAAAAAAGCAATCGTAACTATCGCCAAAGGTGAAGTTATTGATTTCTATGACGGAATCTAATTTCAGTGAAGAGTGAAAATTAATAAGTAATAATTAATAAGTAATAGTTGAAAATTGGGTATCAACACATTCGACAACTAATAACTATTAACCATTAACTATTAACTATTAACTGTCCTGAGTAACTTATGGGAGTTCATCCCGATAAATTGAACTAAGCACAGCAATGGCAGCTACAAGAAAATTAAAACCAAGAACCCCAGGCACACGCCACAGGATTGCTCCAACTTTTGAAGAAATAACCGCTTCAAAACCGTACAAGCCTTTGTTGGATGTTGTTAAAAGAACTGGTGGTCGTAACGCAAATGGACACCGTTCCATGCGTTATATCGGAGGTGGACACAAACGTCGTTATCGTATTATCGACTTTTTGAGAAACAAAATGGATGTTGAAGCAACTGTATTGACAGTTGAATATGATCCAAACCGTACAGCACGTATCGCTCTAATTGAATATGCAGACGGCGAGAAAACGTATATCATTGCACCAACAGGTATCAAAGTAGGACAGACCGTTATTTCGTCTGCCACCGCAGCACCAGAAGTAGGAAACTGTATTCCATTAGCGAATATTCCAACGGGTACAATTGTTCACGCAATCGAACTTCGCCCAGGCGGAGGAGCTGAAATGGCTCGTTCAGCAGGAACTTATGCTCAACTATTGGCTCGTGATAGTAAGTATGCAACTTTGAAATTACCATCAGGCGAAATGCGTATGGTTTTATCAAGATGTCTGGCTACTATCGGTTCTGTATCAAACGCTGACCACATGAATACCGTAATGGGAAAAGCTGGTCGTCATCGTTGGTTAGGTCGTCGTCCAAGAGTTCGTGGTGTTGTAATGAACCCAGTCGATCACCCAATGGGTGGTGGTGAGGGTCGTTCATCAGGAGGTCACCCTCGTTCACGTAAAGGTTTATTAGCGAAAGGTAAGAAAACTCGTACACCACAAAAGCATTCAAATCGTCTAATCATCAGTAGAAAGAAGAAAAAATAGATGGCACGTTCACTAAAAAAAGGACCTTATATAGACTATCGCCTTGACAACAAGGTACAAGTCATGACCGAATCAGGTAAAAAGTCTGTAATCAAGACTTGGTCACGCCGTTCGATGATTTCCCCTGATTTCGTTGGACATACCTTCGCAGTTCACAACGGAAATAAATTCATCCCTGTATTTGTAACAGATAACATGGTTGGACACAAATTAGGAGAATTTTCTCCTACACGTAATTTCCGTGGTCACACCGCTAAAAAAGATAAAGGCAAACGATAGGAATAGGGATTAGGGATTAGGGATTAGAGGTTAGGTTTAAAATCTAAAACTCCATTAACCCAAATTCCGAATCTGAAATCCGAAATCCGAAATCAAAAAATGGAAGCAGTAGCTAAATTAAATAAAGTTCCGACCTCTCCTCAGAAAATGAGAATCGTAGTAGATATGATTAGAGGTCAGAAAATCAACAAGGCTCTTGGTATTTTGAAATACGAGCCAAAGATTGGTGCAAGATATGTTGAGAAATTATTGCTCTCGGCAATTGCTAACTGGCAAAACAAAAATGAAGACGTAAAGTTAGAAGATGCTGACTTATACGTAAAAACCGTAACAGTAGATGGCGGTGGTTCATTAAAACGTTTGCGTCCAGCTCCGCAAGGTCGTGGTCATAGAATCTTGAAGCGTTCTAACCACATCACGCTTGTAGTTGCCTCGGCAACAGCACCAACAATAATTTCAGAATAATTAGACAAGAAATCTAAATATCACAAAATGGGACAGAAGATAAACCCGATTGGATTAAGACTTGGAATCGTCAGAGGTTGGGACTCTAACTGGTATGGCGGTAAAAGTTTTGCCGATAAATTAGTAGAAGACGATAAAATTCGTAAATACGTAGCTGCACGTATTCCTAAGGGAGCAATCTCTAAGGTAATCATTGAGCGTACTTTGAAACGTATTACCCTTACTATCAACACGGCTCGTCCAGGTGTAGTAATTGGTAAAGGCGGACAAGAAGTTGATAAAATCAAGGAAGAATTAAAGAAAATCACAGGGAAAGACGTTCAAATCAATATTTTTGAAATCAAACGTCCTGAGATTGATGCTAAATTGATTGGAGAAACTATCGCTCAACAATTAGAAGCACGTATTTCGTTCCGTCGTGCCATGAAGCAATCTATCGCATCAGCTATGCGTGTAGGAGCTCAAGGTATCAAATTGAAACTTTCAGGTCGTTTAGGAGGTGCTGAAATGGCACGTTCAGAAGGCTACAAAGAAGGACGTATTCCTTTGCATACATTACGTGCAGACATCGATTACGCCGTTTCAGAAGCATTGACAGTTTACGGTAAAATTGGTATCAAAGTTTGGATTTTCCGTGGAGAAATCTATGGTAAGCCTGACCTTTCTCCAAACGCAGGCATGGCGGCACAGCAATCAGCTGGACCAGATGCTCGTGGTGGAAACAATAACCGTGGCGGACGTGATGATGATCGTAGAGGTGGTCGTGGAAAAGATAATCGTGGCGGTAGCGGTGGTGCTGGCGGTCGTGATGATGCTCAACGTCGTAACAACAATAATAACAACCGTGGTGGCGGTCCAAACAAACCAGGCGGTAATCGTCCAGGTGGTGCGGGAGGTAACAAACCAGCAGGCGGAAAGAGATAATTTTGTATAATCTTAATTTCAAGGCTGAAAACTAAAAAGAATTCATCCTTGAAATTAGTAGAATAACTAAGACAATGTTACAACCAAAAAGAACCAAATTTCGTAAGCAACAGAAAGGACGGATAAAAGGATTGGCTACTCGTGGTCATGAGATTGATTTCGGTTCATTTGCTATCAAATCTTTGGAACCAGGTCGCATCACTGCACGTCAGATTGAAGCGGCTCGTATCTCAGTAACTCGTGCTATGAAACGTGAAGGTCAAGTTTGGATTCGTGTATTCCCAGACAAACCTATCACGAAGAAACCAGCCGAAGTTCGTATGGGTAAAGGTAAAGGTGCTCCCGAGTATTGGGTGGCCAGAGTAAGACCAGGTACTATCTTGTTTGAATCAGCAGGTGTTCCACTTGCCGTTGCTCAGGAAGCACTTCGTTTGGCAGCTCAAAAATTGCCAATGCGTACTGCATTTGTAGTTCGTAGAGATTACCAAGAAGCATAAAATTTCAAAATCATGAAAAACGCAGAAATACAAAAATTGAGCTTAGAAGAATTAACTTCTACCTTGGCTTCTGAAAAAGAAGGTTTGGCACGTTTGAAATTCGCTCATGCTATTTCTCCAATCGAAAACCCGTTGCGTATCCGTGAGGCACGTAAAATGGTAGCACGTTTGGAAACTGCCTTCACAGCAGCAAAGAAATAAGTTTTTGAAAAAAAACTTAAACAACAGACTTCATCAACATACCGCTTGAAGTCAATTAATAACAACAATTTAAAATCCAACGATGGAAGAGTTAAAAAGAAATCTGAGAAAAATCAGAGTTGGGCGTGTGGTGAGTAATAAGATGGAAAAGTCTATCACCGTAGCCGTAGAAAGAAAAGTAAAGCATCCACTTTATGGTAAGTTTATGAAAAAAACTTCAAAGTTGATGGCTCACGATGAAGCAAATGAATGTGGAATTGGTGATACAGTGAAAGTAATGGAAACTCGTCCATTGTCAAAAAACAAGCGTTGGAGATTAGTTGAGGTTATTGAGAAAGCGAAATAATTTCTTCTCCCTAATTTTACAATGCAAAGAAGTTTAATATTTCGTTAATAAAATCATAATCAGAAGATGTTACAACAAGAATCAAGATCTGGCGTAGCTGATAACTCAGGAGCAAAGGAAGTCCTTGTAATCCGTGTATTAGGTGGTACAGGCAAAAGATACGCATCAATTGGTGACAAAGTGGTAGTAACTGTTAAATCAGCATTATCATCATCAAGCATGAAAAAAGGTACGGTTTCAAAAGCCGTAGTAGTAAGAACAAAAAAAGAAATCCGTCGTAAAGATGGTTCACATATCCGTTTTGAGGACAACGCAGTAGTATTGTTAAATAACAATGACGAACCACGTGGAACTCGTATCTTCGGACCCGTAGCACGTGAATTGCGTGATGCAGGATTTATGAAAATCGTTTCATTAGCCCCAGAGGTACTTTAATCATAACATTATCATGGAAAGAAAGTCTAATAAGCAGCCAAAACTGCACGTCAAATCTGGTGATTCTGTTATCGTTATCGCTGGAAACTCAAAAGGTAAGTCAGGAATAATTACAAAGGTTTTAGTAGAAAAAGGTCGTGCAATCATTGAAGGGGTTAATCTTCAAACTAAGCACATGAAACCAAATGCTAATTCACCACAAGGGGCAATTATCAAAAAAGAAGGTTCAATTGACCTTTCTAATATCGCAATTCTTGAAGATGGTAAAGCTGTAAGAACTGGTCGTAAATTAAACGAAGCAGGTAAATTACAGAGATACTCAAAAGCAAGTGGTAAATTTATCTAATCAATTTTCAATCATCAATAATCAATTTTCGTTAGGAATAATTGTTCACTGATAACTGTTAATTGTTCATTGAAAAAGTGGGTCGGAAATCCACATAAAATTTTCATAAAATGACAACTACAAGATTAAAAGATAGATATGTAGCTGAAATCGTACCTGCATTAAAGGAAAAATTTCAATACAAATCAGTAATGCAAGTGCCAAAAGTTACCAAAGTTGTTATCAACAAAGGTGTAGGGGCAGCCGTTGCAGACAAGAAATTGGTAGATGCAGGCGTTGACGAAATCACGCTAATTGCAGGACAAAAAGCAGTAGCTACATTGTCTAAAAAAGCTATCTCAAACTTCAAATTGCGTGAAAATATGCCTATTGGTGTGAAAGTAACGTTGAGAGGAAACAAAATGTACGAATTCTTAGACCGTTTGATGACCGTTGCACTTCCACGTGTACGTGACTTCAAAGGAGTTTCAGAAAAAGGATTCGACGGACGTGGTAACTATACATTAGGTGTAAAGGAACAAATTATCTTTCCAGAGATTTCAATCGACAAAGTGAATAAAATCTCAGGTATGGATATTACGTTTGTAACCACAGCCGAAACCGACGAAGAAGCAAACGCCTTGTTAACAGCAATGGGAATGCCTTTCGCAAATCAGAAGAAATAATATTTTTAATAGTGATGAATTAAGAGGATATGAATTAAGGGTTATCTTATTCAACTCTCATAACTCATAACCGCAGCGGCGGACCGCTCATAACTCACAACTGAAAAAATGGCAAAAGAATCAGTCAAAGCAAGAGAAAGAAAAAAAGAAGCAACCGTTGCTAAATATGCTGCTAAACGTGCAGCATTGAAAGCGGCTGGTGATTATGCAGGTCTTGACAAACTGCCTAAAAACGCTTCTCCAGTACGTTTACACAACCGTTGTAAATTGACAGGTCGTCCAAGAGGTTATATGCGTAAATTCGGTATCAACCGTGTTACGTTCCGCCAAATGGCATCTGACGGTTTAATTCCAGGTGTAACCAAATCGAGCTGGTAGTTTTTATTAACTAAACCAACTTGTCTTTATAATTTTTATTCCGTAATTTTGCAAGCCTTTTCAAAACGAAGGTTTGTTTCAAATATCGAAAACAATGACAGATCCAATAGCAGATTACTTAACACGATTGAGAAATGCCATCAAGGCACGTCACAGAATCGTTGAAATCCCTGCTTCTAACATCAAAAAAGAAATCACTAAGGTTCTTTTTGATAAAGGATATATTCAAAACTACAAATTTGACGATACA
>JANPGQ010000287.1:0-7807 GCA_031423975.1 Cytophagales bacterium
CCTTTTTCATCCCGAGTTATCTCTTCCCAATCCTGATTTTTGGTGTTTGGAATGGGCAGCGTGTGTAGTAGTTTCCCTTTTTTATCAATCTCATAAATTTCAGCTTTTCCACCTCCATCGTTAAGTGTCCAAAAGGTAGAATCTTTGGCAGAACGTATCAAACCAGAACCTTCATTTACGATAGAAGGCAATTTGATAATTTTGGAAACCTTATAAAAATGCCCGCCAGGGCTGAAATGGCTATTTTTCACTTCTGATGTACAATTGCACAATGAAGTTTTTACGTAGAAAAGCCAGTATAGAAATTTAGAAGGAATCATGATTTTTAGGTTTTCGTTTGTATTCTTAGTAATATATTCATGGCATGACTAACAGCATCAAAGGCAATTGATGCAATAATGCCCGAATTCATGCCATGAATAAACACTCACAGAATTATCTAAAAAATCATTCCTGCAAAGAACGAAAATCGAATCTACAAACTCAACAATTCTTTAAACCGAATGGCTTGACGGCGTGAGATTTCGATTTTATCGCCACTTTCACGCAAGGTAACTTGTAAACCGCCCGAAAACCACGGCTCAATTTTTTGGATATATTTCAAATTAATGATATGCTTGCGGTTGGCACGGAAGAAGGTTTTGGGGTCTAATCTGTCCTCCAAAGCGTTCAAAGACTTCAATACCAAAGGTTTTTGGTCATCAAAATAAAGGCGAACATAATTGCCCATCGACTCAAATAGACGCACATTTCCCAAACGCACAAACCAACATTTTTCTCCATCTTTTACAAAATGTTGGTCGTTTTCGCCCAAAACACTGGTGTTGTCCTTGACGGTTTCGGTTAATTGCTTTTGACGGTCAAATTCCTCCTCAACTTTCTGTACGGCTTCGCTAAGTCGGTGTAATTCAATGGGTTTCAAGAGATAATCAAGGGCATTGAATTCAAAGGCTTTAATGGCGTATTCGTCGTAAGCGGTAGTAAAAATCACTTCAGGAACGTATCCTTCAAGGTCAGTCAGGAGGTCGAAACCCGTTTTGCCAGGCATTTGAATATCCAAAAACAGAAGGTCTGGATGGAGTTCATCAATCAATTTTACGGCTTCGTCGGCGTTGGCGGCTTCACCCACGATATTAATTTTGGGAAAATTTTCGAGCAAGCGTTTCAGTTCATTTCTTGCCAAACGTTCGTCATCTACGATTAGAGCTTTCATATTAGTTAATAGTTATTAGTTATCAGAAATTGGTTACTTGTTATCAGTTTGTTGTTATTTGAAACCCTAATACTTTTCTCAAAAAACAGTGATTAATTCCTAATTCCTGACCCCCACTTTTACCAAATTAGTAATTTTAGTTAATGGATTATTGGCTTTTTCAGAATCCACGGGTGGAATGGGAATAATAATTTCTGCCGCCACCACGTCTTTGGAAGATTGATAAATTTTGAATTTTGATTCTGAACCGAATAATAATTCTAAACGATGAGCCGTATTTTGTAAGCCAAAGCCTTCTGATTCTGTGCTTTCGAGTACGCCCGTATTGCTAATAATTATCACCAAATTTGTATCTATAACCTTCGCCTCAATGCTCACAAAGCCACCTTTTACGGGTTTTGAGACTCCGTGTTTGATGGCATTTTCTACCAAAGTTTGCAACAACATCGGCGGCACTTGCACGGTCATTGTTTCGGGATAAATATTCTTCCGAATCTGCAAACGCTCTTCATAGCGGATTTTTTCTAAGGCTAAATAATCGTCCACCGTCCGCATTTCTTCGGAAAGTGAAACCGTTTTGCGTCTATCCGCCAGCAATGAACTCCGTAAAATATTCGAGAGCTGAGTTACGGCTTTTTGGGCTTTATCAGGGTCTTCCAAAATCAAAGCACGAATAGAATTGAGGGCATTAAACATAAAATGCGGATTCATTTGAGCTCTCAAAACCTTTGATTCTGTCTCTTTTACGGACGATTCCAGTCGAATTTTATCCACTTCAACTTCCGATTTTCTTTCAAAATAGTGAGAAGCATAATAAAAAAGTGTCCAAATCATCAGCGGTTTTCCCCAATTGAAAAAGAACTGTAAAATGGTAAAAAACGACCAAAAATCTGTTTCCTCTATGTCTTTCAATAAATACGAATCAATGGGAATGTTGATGAATGTAATAATGAGGGACATCAAACTCACCATCAATAATATGCGTGGAATAACTTGATTTATCGGTAGTTCGACCCAACCATATTTCTTGATAAGTTTCCTAAAATTATGGGTAAGGGCAATCGCAATCAATATATTCAAATCGGCAGTGACGAACCAATCCAAAGACCAACCAAAGTTTCGGGTATATAGAAACGTATCATTGGCAAGCCAAGCCGACCAACCAAAGATTTGCAATACCCAATATAATTTTGTTCTGGACAATGTTTATTTGTGAGCGGTCCGCCGCTGCGGTTGTGATTGAGTGAATCTATTCTCTGCCTTTGAAGCAAATTATAGAGTACGACATAAGTTATGTCCTACTCTATGATAACAACAATTTAGCCCTAATCTGTCAAAAAAGGGGAATGAAATTATTGAACGGAAATTGGTATGGATAAACGGAAGATTCGGTGGACGTTTACTGGTTACTGGTTATTATTTATTCTCTAAATGACTTACATCACAAGCCAATTCAATGGTGAATTTTGATGTATTATAGTCATAGATTAGTTTATAAAGACACAGGTTGGCGTGGTCGAATGCGTCCATTTCGGATAGGGGGCGTTCGAACAAGAGGGTGAGAAGTATGCGGATAGCTCGCCCGTGCATGGCGATTAATACAGTCTTTTCTTCGGGGCGACTTAGGATTAAATCAACAACGGGTTTCTGACGTAAAATAACATCTTCTGGACTTTCGCCACCTTCGGAAGGCATATCGGTTTTGCCCTCTATCCAGCTATCAATCAGCACTTTATAATATTCATTATCACGACTATTCGGAATTTTGCCTTCCCGAACACCCCAACTTATTTCGTTCAACCCTTGGTGTTGTTCCCAATGAAGATTCTTTTCGAGAAATTTTTTTACTGATTGATGCGTTCTTTTCAAAGCAGAAGTATAAACTTTGTCGAAAGGAATGTGTTGATACGTTTGGAAAAATGCCTCAGCCTGGGCTTGTCCCAACGCATTGAGGTCAGAATCCACACCACTGCCCTGCACAACACCCTGACGGTTGAAATCAGTTTCTCCGTGACGAATTAAATAGATAGTCTTGGTATGATGAATGGATTGTGGTTCGTTAGACATTGACATATATAATGAATAATTGATAGAGAATAATGAATTTTGAAAATTACTGTTCATTATATTCTATTTCAATAACAAAGTGATTATTGATTTTCACGCAAAAGTACAGGTTTTCAGTTAAAGGCTTGCCATTTTTGATGTTAATTGATTAATTGGTAAGGAAATTATAAACAGAAATAAAAAATGATAAACACTTCTATCTCGCTCGAATTTCTCAATAAAATGAGTGAAAGTAATATGGTCGGACACCTTGGTATTGAGTTTACCGAAGTTACGCCCGAATATATATGTGCCAAAATGCCCGTGGACAATCGCACAAAGCAGCCGATGGGTCTTCTGCATGGTGGGGCATCGGTGGTACTGGCGGAATCTTTGGGAAGTATTGCTTCATGGTTGTCTTTGGAAGACCCCAATAAACAGGCAGCCGTAGGCGTAGAAATTAATGCTAATCATTTGAAATCAGCTCGTGAGGGCTTTGTTTATGCCAAATGTACGCCATTGAAAGTGGGTAGAACGATGCACGTTTGGGACATTAAAATCAGCAATGAAGCTAATGATTTGGTTTGTGTTTGTAGATTGACAACGGCGGTGATTGAGAAACGTTAGGCAAGCAGTAAGACTTTTTAAATAATATTTCCGTTAAAATAAGGTTAAGATAAAAATCCAATCATGAACCAATTGCAATTCTGGAAAAACTTCCAAAAACCAACTCGTAATCTTTATTTATTTTCAATAATAATTTTAGCTATATCACTGATAATCTTTGGATTATCCTATTTTAGAGGTTTGGATAATGTAGTTCATTGGGACGTTCTCAGCGAACTAAACGACCTACCCATTATCCTCGACCAGTTCAAAATATCGGCTGATGAAACCCTAAGTATTCCCGCTAAAGTTATCACTGTTACGGAGCAATTTGTGGCTTCTCCGATGGCAATAAATACCCTTGGAAACTATATTTTCTTGGGGCTTTTTACGGTCGGTTTTCTCTTAATTCTCTCGGCATTATCAGCCATCCGCCGCTTTTGGTATTTAGTTTTTATGGGGTCGGTGATTTTGCTGATTGTTACCTTCAATTTTGGACTAATCTTCAATCTTGCCAACAATTATCTCAATATCGTTCTCATCGTTTTATACGCTGGGACAAGCTATTTTTTTCACGCTTTTCGCCCCGATATTGACATTCTCAAACGCTTCGGTATTTTCTTTTTGATAAGTGTTTTGATAGGCTTTGGAATTGCTAAATTTTCATCAGTTGAGCATCCATTTTTGCTCCTTGCCAGTTATAGAACATCTGGGGCAATGCTGCTAAGTATTGGCTTTATTTTCTTTGTTTCTTATGAAATTATCAATGGTTTTCTCATCGTTTCAACGTCTGCCAAAAGTGCCAATTCATTATATAATTTCTTGATTATCAGTGCCATATATCTTTCAAATGTTTTATTGGTTTTTCTATATAATAACAAAGTGATTGATTGGAACATGATTTATTTGAGTCCGTTTTTACTCTTAATTATTTCAACAATCTTAGGAATTTGGGGCTTTCGACAAAGAGAAAATTTGAGTCGTGAAATTATGGATTTTGAGGAATCTGGAGCCTTTATATACGTAGGTTTAGGCATTATTACGCTCGCCACTTGTGGCCTTGCCTTCGCCACTGCCAACGACCCCATGATTGAGGTCATGGAAGATGCCATCACCTACTCGCATTTGGCAATGGGCGTAATGTTTTTAGCATACATCATTCTTAATTTTCATTTCCTTTTTCGGGATGGTTTGGAAGTTTATAAAGTGGCTTTCAAACCTAATAAATATCCCCTTTGGTTTTTCAGAATATTAGCCCTGATCATGGTTGGAGGCTTATTATTACCCAAAAATTTCTTTCCCGTAAACCAATTCTCCACGGCATCTTACAACGGCTTAGGAGATTATTACACCACCGAAAAAGACTACAAATTTGCGGAGATTCAATATAAATTAGGCTTAAATTACGAACCCCGAAACCACAAGACCAATTATGCCCTTGCATCGCTCGCTTTACTACAAGGTGACAACGAAACGGCTGGTGTTTATTTCAGAAAAGCCTTAGCCAAAAACCCTTCTGAATACGCTTATGAGGCTTTGGGACGTTCAATTTATGATAATGACAAATTTTTTGAGACCATTTTTGTCTTGAAAGAAGGCTTACAAAAATTCCCAAAATCGGGTGAATTACAGAACAATTTGGCGTATCTCTACAACAAATCTAAACTCATGGATTCAACCGTAATTTATTATGAATTAGCAGTAAAAAATGCCCACAAACCAGAAGTCCCTGCCAGTAATTTGATGGCATTTTGGGCAACCAACGCCAAGGACAAAGCGGTGGAAGGAATTTTGAGTAAAGTTGAAGACAGAAAGTATAATTCGTATCAAGCAAACGTATTGGCTTTGCGAAGTAAAGTTGCATCTAATTCTCCTTCTACTCAAAATAAGGACAGTAATTGGGGTGGGGTTTTCTCTCCTGATTCAACCCTAAATGCTTCCGATTTCGCTTGGATTTACAATCAGTCTCTTTATCAAAAATCAGCAGGTAAACCATTGCCATTTAGTAGATTAGCCGAATTAGAAGATAATGAATCCCTTTCAGAGGATTTGCTTTTTGCCAACGTTATGCAAGATTATTATCATGGCGATAAACTCCTTGCGTTCCAAAATCTACAACTTTGGGCAATGGGCGATTCTACGGATAAAAAAGGGAAATATTATGGAATGTTGTTGAATACTTTCCTGAAAAAAGAGACCCTCAGAACAAGTGATAATATCGCTAATTTCACCACTATTCCCGAAGCGGAAAAAGCTCTCAAACAACATCCGCTCAATGAAGCGGTAGTGGAAAAAGCCGTTCAATTGTATAATCAAAACAAGCAAACTCAAAAGGCGTATGAAATTCTTTTGCGAGCGATTTCATGGAGGAAAGATTCGCCGAAACTCTATGAATTATACATTTCACAAGCCCAAACGATAGGTATGAAAGACTACGCCGCCGATGGTTTGGAGGTACTCAGGAAACTATCCCCAACCGATTATCAGCGTTTTTTGCCGACCTATCAAGCCAAACAACAATCCATAGAAAAGGCGGGGGCTGGTTTTCAGTAAATCAGTAAGTTTGTTTTGTGAAAAACCAAAATATTTTACAGCTGTGGATAAACGATTAATATTTTCTGACGGATTTTTTAGCAATGTTTTAAAAATTAAAGACGGGAAAATACAGATTGGTAAGTTGGAATCGAAAAGAATTTTCTTACCCATAATATTTGCACAAATTGAAAATGAGTCGTTTTATTTCAAAAAAGAAAAAGTCTTTAAGAGAATAATTACGATTTATGATGAAACTGAATTTATAATTGGAATAATCGAATTTCCTGTTTTTAGATTTCATGCTGATATAAGATTTGCAGACGGAAATAACTTCACATTTATAAGAGATAAAAGACTTGAGGGAAATTGGAATATTATGTCTGAAACAAGCAGAGAAATAGTAATTAAGATTGATAATCAACTATTTACCAACGAAGGCTCTATCCGTTTTTCTGAAAATGAATCCAGTAAACTCTTAATGACCAGTCTTTTTTTAAATAAATATTTCCCAAAAATTGCTATAGGAAGACCATTTTTCTAAAATCTAAAATCATGGAAAATACAGAACAACCGAGTAAAACCAGAATTTTGCAAATTATTTTGGCAATTGTCCCGCTCATTTTATTGATTTTAGTATGGACAAAAAAAGAAGTTTATTTTGAAAATGATAAAGTTATATTTCGTATCATTTCGTTTACTTTATTGACAGTGAGCGGTTTTCTGAGTTACCAAAATTCTCAGGATGAAAAGAGGAAAAGAATGAGTATATTGTTAATGGTGATTTTAGGGATAAACGCCTTTATTGCACTTTACGATTTTTTAAAAATTTAATTTGAATAAGTTTAACTAACAAAACGCTCCTTTGAGGCTGGGATTTACTGAAAATGCAAATAATACAAACTACCAATATTTCAAGACGTTACGTGATGGGCGAAGAGATTATTCAAGCCCTCAAAGACGTAACTATTTCGGTCAATAAAGGCGAATATGTGGCTTTCATGGGTCCTTCGGGTTCTGGAAAATCTACGCTCATGAACATTGTGGGTTGTTTGGACACTCCTACTTCTGGGCGTTATATTCTGAATAATCAGGATGTTAGTGAGATGACTGAAAACGAACTCGCCACTGTCCGAAACAAGGAAATTGGCTTTGTATTTCAGACCTTCAACCTTTTACCCCGCCAATCTTCGCTCGAAAACGTGGCATTGCCTTTGATTTATGCGGGTTATAATAAAGCCGACCGTATCGAAAAAGCGATGCTTGCCCTCAAAGGTGTAGGCTTAGAAAACCGTGCAGGACACCGCCCCAACGAACTTTCGGGTGGACAACGCCAGCGGGTAGCCATTGCCCGTGCCTTGGTAAACGACCCCTCAATTCTATTGGCGGATGAGCCCACGGGAAACTTGG
>JANPGQ010000288.1:0-1969 GCA_031423975.1 Cytophagales bacterium
TTAATTGAAAGATTTTATTCCCAAATTTCATGGCTACGAAACGAAAATAGTCTCGCCAAATTAATTCAAAAATTAGCCAATAGGTTGATTCATTGGCGATGCGGTCGTGTTCGTAGCGCATGATTTATTCGTAAATGAATCTTGGAGAAATACAGCCATTATCGAGCCACGGTGAGAATTTTGAGGAATAATTCATTCCTAACATTCCGTTGCGGGTTTCTTTATAAACTTTTAAGAGGTCTTTTTGCCAAAAATATTCTTGAAGTCGTTTAAGACCTTCGGTTTCGCCTCCTTTGAAAATTGGCGATTCATTTTGTCTGAATTCGGATTGCGAAATGTCGCACCAATCAGATTTTAGGATTTTAGGATTTTTATTCCACAATTCGTCTGAAAGAATCCCGTAATCCATTAATCCTATCAATCCAAGTTCAGACAAATTTATTGGCGTTCTAAAAGTTGAACGAATCTTTGCAAATTTTTCTACTTTATTTCTGAATTGCGTAAAAACATCGGGTAGGTTTTGAATATCCATTGGCAAATCGTCAACGTGATAAAGCGTTGATTGCCAAAAGAATTTAACAGCTATTCCTTTTGCTTTCAAACGCTCTTCTACCAATGAATCTATATCCACTTCTTCTTGGGTGATTTCTTCGGAAGTATAAAGTTCATCCGCACCAAGCTCTTGGGCTAAGGTAGGCAAAATATCTTCGGGAAAACCTGTTTTGATGATGAGATTTGAACCTATTTTCTGTAAATTTTCTTGAAGATTTTCAACGGATTCTATCAGGAATTGATGACGTAATTCGCCAGTTTTTGGAAACCCTAATTGATGTTCCTCAAAAATTCTCGGGTCGAAAATATAGACTGGAATGACGTTTGGAGTCTTTTCGGCAGCTTTTGCGAGTGCTTCGTTATCGTGTATGCGTAGGTCGTTGCGAAACCAAAGGAGTATTTTCATATAATGTAATACGGACAGCCTTGTCCGTACCAAAGTTAATTTAAGGACAAGGCTGTCCGTGCTACATGAGTACCACTTCCCAACGGAATGCCCATTTCCAGCGGATTGAATAGTTGGTATAACCCGCTTTTTGGATGATATTTTCTAAATCTTTTCTTCGGAAAGCACGCCAAACAGAGAGTTTTGCATCGTTTTTTACTAAGTATGATTTGAGGAAAAGTTTTGTTATCCAAGCGATGGAATGGTAGGCAAACCAATGGCGATGTATGTCATTAATAACTACGCCAAGTCGAGTTTGTTTGCGAAATTGTTGAAGGATTTTTATGAGGGCTTCGTCTTCAAAATGATGACAGAACAAGGTCATCGTAACAATATCAAAATTGTGTTTTTGAAATTCTTCGGAAAAAATATTTTGGTGTAAATAGGTAATATTTTGATAACTATGAGTTCTTTTTTTGGCAAAACCTATCATAAAATCATTGGCATCTATTCCGATAAATTGGGCATTGATGCCTTGCTTTTTTGCCCAATTTGCCATGACCATCAGCATATCGCCTCCGCCACAACCGAGGTCGGCGATTTTCAGTGGTGGTTTCTGTCTGAATTCGGATTCGCCAGATTTAGGGATTAGTGGATTAAAAATTGTCCCCAATCCACTAATCTCCAAATCTGACGAATCCGAATTCAGAATTAATTTCTTCAAACCACTGATTGTTACTTGATTTCCCCCTAAATATTTATTGATGATGGCTAATTCTTCTAAATTTTCTCGTAGGGCATCGTTATCCAATTCAAGGTCGTCGATGAGTTCTTTTTCGTAGCTTCGGTATGATAAGTTTGGCATAATATTTTTGGTTCACGGGGAACGTTAAAAGGTAAACGAGTTTAAATTTATGAAGAAAAAATCACTACCTATATTTCTTCCAAGATTTGCTATTTACCTTTGAAAAGTAAACTTTAAATCCGTGAACCGTTCATCTTTAATTGTTCACTAAGAAATATGAATTTAGA
>JANPGQ010000289.1:0-5568 GCA_031423975.1 Cytophagales bacterium
AGTATCAATGGCTTGAAATACACTAAATTAGCGATAAAAAATATTAATTATTTCATCTTAGCAACTTCTGCAAAACCTAATAGGTTTTTGAAACCTATCAGGTTTATGGCTAAATCAATTAAGGAATTAAAAATTAAAATGGACAAAAGCTATTTATACAGTAACTACTCAGGTTGTTTTCCCCGATTAGTTTATTTGGTTAAATATTATTAATCTTACTCATTGACTGATACAGAAACCATATCGAACTTACAAGCTGAAAATGCTTCACAATCTCAAAAGATTAAATCTTTGGAAGAGAAGGTGGAGTTATTGCTTGAATTACTTCAAAAGAAAGTTGTTCAGAAGGACTCACATAATTCCTCTTTACCTCCTTCAAGTGATTTATTTACAAAAAACAAAAGTCTCCGTCCCGTGAGTACACGTCCTAATGGCGGTCAGGCTGGACACAAGGGTTCGACTTTGGAAATGACTGAAACACCTGACAAAATCATTGAATTGAAAAGTGATTTTTGTAGTGTTTGTGGTCAATCTCTTGTCTCAGAATTATTCTTTTTAAAATCCAAACGACAAGTAATTGAAATTCCTCCAATCATTCCAATTTATGAAGAATATCGTCAATATATTTGTCAATGTCCTACTTGTCAGCATCAACAAATAGCTGATTTTCCATTAGGCGTAAATGCCCCAATTCAATATGGAAGCACTGTCGAAACGCTTGTAGGTTACTTTTCAGTTTATCAATTCATTCCTTTTAAACGTTTGCAGGGTTTGTTTTCTCAATTATTTTCTCTTCCTCTTTCACAAGGAAGTATCGGTAATATTCTTGAACGTTCCGCACAAAAATGTAATGGCGTTTATCAAGAAATAAAGGCTCAAATCTTACAAAGTTCAGTCGTTGGTTCTGATGAAACAGGAGCAAAAATAAACGGTAATAAGTGGTGGATTTGGGCTTGGCAAAACCTCCAAAATACGTTTCTTGTTGCATCTGATAATCGAGGTTCCAAGACTGTTGATAGTGTCTTTAAAAATGGATTACCTAATTCAGTCGTTATTTCAGACCGCTGGGCAGCTCAGCTAAAAACTTATTCAAAAAATAGTCTGGGCGGCACTCCGCAAATCTGTTTAGCTCATTTGCTCAGAGACCTCATTTATTTAGTAGAGACGGAACAACTGGACTTTGCAAATCAATTTAAAGCATTCATTATCAGTGTTTTTGATAACAGAAAAATAATGATTGAAAACAACAAAGCATTTACTCCAAATTCAGAAGAAGCCATTTTATTAGAGCAAACACTTAATCAATTATTGCTAATTTCTATTGATAAACAGAAGTACCCAAAATCAGCAGTCTTTCAAGTTTCAATGATTAAAAACCGCAATTTCATTCTCCCATGTCTCTACAATTTAGAAATCCCACCAGATAATAATGGTTCTGAACGAGCCATTCGCAATATAAAGGTAAAACAAAAGGTTTCAGGGCAGTTTAAATCTGGTCAAAATGCATTTTGTGTTATCAGGTCAGTAATTGATACCCTTATCAAAAGAGGAGTAGAGTTACTTCCATGTCTAAATCAAATCAACAAACTACAACCTGTGTAGTTACTTTATACAATTCACCATGAAAAATATCCTTATAATCTCTTTACTTTTTATCACTGCTCATACTGTTGCTCAAAAATATGAAGTAGGGCAAATTAAAACTCCACAGGGCGAAATATTGATATGGCTTTATAACCAAACCCCCAAGCATAAAGCCAGTTTTATACAATTGGCAAAGGCTGGCTATTGGGATTCTTTTACGTTCAATAGAGTAATTCCCAACTTTGTGGCACAAGGCGGTTGTCCCGATACGCCCGAAGGTTTCAAGGATAGTACCATGCTTTTGAAACCAGAATTTAATAGTAAACTCATCCACGAATACGGCACTTTTGCGGCAGGGCGAGATAATAACCCCGATATGCTGTCGGCTCGTTGTCAGTTTTATATTGTTCAGAATAAGAAAGGATTGGCTCGCCTTGATAACAAATACACGGTTTATGGAAAAGTAATTAAAGGCATGGATGTGGTGGACAAAATCGTAAATCTGCCCCGTGATAAACAAGATGCCCCACTCACGCCCGTAACAATGGATGTAAATATTATCACCTTAAAGGCAAAGACATTGAAGGAAATGGGTTGGACTAAATTTGATTGAAAATAAGTAAGTGGGGAAAATTATTCGTGGCACGGCGAAATTCGTAAACTATTGATTATCAATTAATTACCATGAGTCGTGCCACGGATTTAATATCATTTTGTTTATTAATTGCATTTATAATCTATTGATTGCCAGTTATTTATTCTAAATTTTAATCAAAAACTCACTTGTATAATGAAGAAAAATCTTTTAGTGATATGGTTGTTAATTTTTACGATTTCCACCAAAGCACAAACCCCCAGAGTATTTACCGCAGATGACTATAACAGAGCGGCTAATATGCTTTTGCCCAATACTACAAAATACGTTGACAATGCCATACAGCCTCAATGGCTGCCCGACGGTAAACTTTGGTATCGTCTTTTGTCTGCTAATGAAGCAAAATATGTTTTATATAACCCAAGCGACGGTAAAAAAAGTGTCTTTAATTCGAGAAAAGAATTGATGGAAGGAGTAGTTGAATTGTCTCAACCGAAGGTTTCGAATAAAGAAATATTATCACCTGATGCTAAAAAAATTGCCTTTATTCGCAATTGGAATTTATGGGTAAAAGACCTCGGTACGGGTAAAGAAACCGCCTTGACAACCGATGGCGTAAAAGATTTTGGCTACGCTACCGACAATGCAGGGTGGAAACATTCTGATAAAGCTATTCTGAGGTGGTCGCCTGATTCAAAGAAAATAGCCACTTTTCAGCAAGACCAAAGACACGTAAAAAATATGTATTTGGTCAAGACAAAAGTAGGCTCGCCCGAACTGGAAGCATGGAAATACCCCATGCCAGGCGACTCAGACATTATCAGAATTTACCGAGTGATTATTGAAGTAAATGATTCACCCAAAGTCATCCGTTTGAAATTAAATTCCGATGCCAGACGTGGTACATTGTGTGACGATATTTCTTGCGAAGGTGGATTTGACGATACAGAATGGAGTGAAGATGGTAAACAATTGGCATTTGTATCTACCAGCCGAGATCACAAGCAAGCAAATCTGAGAGTCGCAAATGCTGAAACGGGTGAAGTCAGAGATGTTTTTGAGGAAAAAGTGCCTACACAATATGAATCAGGTCAAGGAGCTATCAACTGGAAGTTTTTATGGAAAACCAATGAATTTATTTGGTATTCTGAAAGAACAGATTGGGGCCATTTGTATCTCTACGATGCTACTACTGGTAAGGTTAAAAATCAAATCACGAAGGGAGATTTTGTGGTAACTCGAGTATTAAAAGTAGATGAATTGCTGCGAATGATTTACTTTGAAGCGAAAGGAAAAGAAGCAGGCAGAAATCCATATTTTGCTCATTTTTATAGCATTGATTTTAATGGAAATAATTTGACATTATTAACACCCAACAATGGCAATCATACTGTGAGTTTCTCTCCCGATGGTAAGTATTTTACGGATACTTATTCGCAACCCGATGTACCGCCCGTTACAGAATTAAGAGATATAAAAGGAAAATTAATTACGGTGTTAGAAAAGGCGGATATCGCCCGTTTGAAAGCAACTGGATGGAATCCTTCTAAGTCATTTACCGTAAAATCCGCTGATAATAAATGGGATTTATACGGTTTGATGTTTACGCCAACCAATATGAATCCTTCTGAAAAATACCCTGTGGTTGTCTATATATATCCAGGACCGCAAGCAGGTAGCGTTGGCTCGTGGAATTTTTCGGCGGCAAGAGGAGATAATCAAGCCTTGGCAGAATTGGGTTTTGTGGTGGTGGCACTGGAAGGTAGTTGCAACCCAAACAGGTCAAAGTCTTTTCACGATGCCTGTTACGGTGATTTGGGAGAAAATACTTTGTCTGACCAAATAGCAGGTTTGAAACAGTTGGCAGGAAAATACAAGTATTTAGATTTGGATAGAGTTGGAATTTGGGGACATTCGGGCGGAGGAAATGCTACGGCAACTGCCATGTTTAAGTACCCAGATTTCTTCAAAGTAGGAATATCAGAATCAGGCAATCACGATTCTCGCAATTATGAGGACGATTGGGGCGAAAGATACATTGGATTGGAAATTAAGAGTAAGGATGGTGTTTCAAACTATGAATATCAAGCTAATCAGTTGAACGCAAAGAACTTGAAAGGGAAATTAATGTTGGTGCACGGAGGGATGGACGATAATGTTCCTCCAAGTAATACCTATTTAGTGGCTGATGCTTTGGTGAAAGCCAACAAAGATTTTGATTTGATTATATTTCCAAATGCTCGTCATGGCTTCGGAGCAGACAGTTATTACATGATGCGCAAACGATGGGATTATTTTGTTCAAAATCTTTTGCAAGCAACGCCGCCCAAAGAATACCAGATAAAGATTACATCTGATGCTCGACTCAATTCCGGGAATTAAAAATCAGAGTTACAACAAAACCGAGCCTATGACACTTACAAAGTGCTATAGGCTCGGTTCTTTTATTTCTATGAGTTTCGATACAATTTACAGAAACACATAAAGTAGTTTTTTCATGTAAAACAAAGGTTTATAATTTACTTATTCCAATATTTTTTATAATTTTATTGGAATATAATCAATATTAAATCAAAACTGAAAAACATGAAAAAAATTACCGCCCTTGCCGTCATGGCAATTATGTTGAACGCTTGTACTTCTGAAAACGATAGGAACGAAGCTCTTTCCCCAAATCCCACCTCGCCCGTTGTTAGAGCCGATATTGATCAACAAATTTTTGATAGTCTTCAAAAAATAGGCAAATTTGAATGGTCGAGTGTATCAAATGCTACTGTTTGGAGTGCTTTAACCCAGTCAGATAATATACTTTCAGTAGGTTATAAGCCTGAAAATGAAGGGGATATTAATGCCAAAATTCATCTAATTGATATTAATGAACCCGCTTGGAAGGCCGCCCGTGAAAAGGTTTTAGATATAGTTTTTGAAGAAGAAAGTAAAACAAATCCATCGCTCAAAAGAAGTCAATTACAAGTTTTTGAAGAAAATACTTTGCCAGTTATTGACTTGAAAGTCAGTAATTTAAATACAATTGAAAGACTTAGGAGTTCAAAATTGGTACGTTACGCCGAGCCAATGGGTTATGAGGCAAAATCGACTTCAGATGCTCGCTCCAAGATAAATTCAGATAGTGGCTGTGGCTCAAACACGGCTGAAACAGGTTTGAGCAGTTCAGATTATACTACTATTTTACCAAATGCTAAAGCCTCTTGGAATTTTGCCTATCATAATGTTACACAGGCTTGGGCAAAGTCCACGGGTGTAGGAGCGAAAATGGTTATAATTGACACAGGTTGTAGCGATGCCCAAGAAAATTTGGGTTCTGCTTTCAACCAAGGTTCATCGTCGAGCAGAACGATTGAAAAATTGGTTACATTGCCAAGAGATAC
>JANPGQ010000290.1:0-2729 GCA_031423975.1 Cytophagales bacterium
CGATATTGAGCCTTTGTGCCACGGGCTTTTGGTTGGCGACGCATCCATTCCAATTCCGTCCGAAGCGTATTTTTTGCTTTGTCAATACTGGCGGCTTCACTGGCTTCACGGTCGGCTTTTTTCTCCAAGAAATACCCATAATTACCCTTGTAGGCGTGAAGATTGCCATTTTCCAATTCTACGATATTATTACAAACTCTGTCCAAGAAATATCTATCGTGCGTTACTAAGAGCAAAGTGATATTTTGGGCAGAAAGCGTTTGTTCCAACCACTCAATGGTTTCTAAGTCCAAATGGTTGGTAGGTTCATCAAAAATCATTAAATCAGGCTCCTCAATCAACACTTTTGCCATCGCCACCCGCTTGCGTTGCCCGCCCGATAGTTCCGAAATCAAACGGTCAAAATCATGGATTCCTAATTTTCCAAGCACTTGTTTTACCCGACTTTCATAGTCCCAAGCCTGATATTTATCCATCATTTCCAGTGCATCCGACATTTGGTCCATGTCATCAGGATGAAGTAATGATTTTTCGTAAGCCTTAATTGCCTGATTGGCAGGTGAATCACCCTGAAAGAGTGTGTCCATGACAGAAAGCGTTTCGTCAAAGGCAGGATTTTGGAATAAATAACCCACTGAAATGCCTTTGCGAATAGACACAGAGCCTTCATCAGAAGGAATAATTCCCGCCAAAATATTCATTAAAGTAGTTTTGCCCGTACCATTCTGCCCGACCAAAGCTACTTTATCACCCTTTAAAATACCAAAATTGATATTACGGAATAACCACCGCTCGTTATAATTTTTTGAGAGATTCTCTGCTGATAAATAATTCATAGTACAAAGGTAGGCACTATCACTTTGAGAGTGAAAAATGAAGTCAAATTAAAACAAAAAAAGGAGACAGTTTCATAACCATCTCCTTTTTCGTCAAAGCCGTTTACCATTAACCGTTCACCTTGAACCGTTAATAAGTAGTTCCTTCGGTCAATTTCTCGGCATTATCGGCAATTCTTAATTGTTCAATAAAATCACCAATTTCACCGTCCATTACTACGGGAAGGTTATAAACTGTGTAGCCAATGCGGTGGTCGGTTACTCGCCCTTGTGGGTAATTGTAGGTACGAATTTTATCAGAACGGTCGCCCGAACCAATTAATGAACGGCGATTTCCCGCAATAGATTCTTGTTGTTTGGCTAATTCAATTTCGTATAAACGTGAACGCAAAACGGTCATAGCTTTTTCAAAGTTCTTGATTTGCGAACGTTCGTCCTGACACTGAACTACCAATCCAGAGGGTAAGTGAGTTACCCGCACGGCTGAATAAGTAGTGTTTACCGACTGTCCACCCGCACCCGAAGAACAAAAAGTATCTTTCCGAATATCATTCATATTGATTTGAACATCCACTTCGTCCGCCTCCAACATCACTGCAACCGTTGCCGCTGAAGTGTGGATTCTACCCTGAGATTCCGTAGCTGGCACACGCTGTACCCGATGCACGCCCGACTCAAATTTCATTTTTCCATAGACATCTTCGCCCTCAATACTTGCCACAATTTCTTTATATCCACCCGATGAAGCGGCTGTAAAATCCATCAACTGAAACTGCCAGCCTTGATTGGCACAGAAACGTTGGTACATACGGAACAAATCTCCCGCAAA
Source organism: Cytophagales bacterium (assembly GCA_031423975.1). Lineage (GTDB taxonomy): Bacteria > Bacteroidota > Bacteroidia > Cytophagales > Spirosomataceae > Arcicella. The sequence goes on from JANPGQ010000290.1 coordinate 1,666, forward strand.
AATACCCGCTTCGTCGCCACCCGTACCAGCACGGATTTCGATGATTACGTTTTTAGAATCGTTGGGGTCAGTCGGAATCATCATTTCCTTCAAAACCTTCTCCATTTCATCCTTTTGCGGTTGCAATTCATCCAATTCAGCCTTTGCCATATCTCTGAAATCTTCATCTTTTTCAGTAGCAATCACCTCTTTGGCAGAGTCAATATTGGACAATACGTTTTGGTATTCGTTGTATTTATTAACAATTTTTTCAAGGTCTTTATATTCCTTACTAATCGTTTTGTATTTCTTCATATCCGAAACAATTTCGGGTTGCGTCATTTGTTGGGCAACTTCCTCAAATCGTTCCTTTATGGCTTCTAATTGTTCTAACATTATCTATTATTTTTGAAATCAGTGTGCAAAGATACAAAAATCTATTTTTATTCATCTATGCAAAATAGGGATAAACCATCAACCAATTCCTAATTACCTATTCTCTAATTTTTCTACTCTCGAATAGGGGTGAAAAACGATGAAGTTGTCATTAATACAGATACCTGAGTAAATAGTTTTACCCTTTTTTAAACCTTTCCGTTACAATCTTTTCTAATACATAAAATTGCTAAGAACATGAAAAAGATAGGAATTCATAAAAAACTCATAATGCTGACCGCCGTGGTCGGGATTATGTTATTGGTTGCTTCGTGCGGACCAACGTATGTGAGAAGTGGATATGGATATAATCGTCCGTATAATTATGGTTACAATTATCCCCGTCCATATCGTTATGCTGCCCCTCCCGTGGTGGTAGTGCCGAGATATTATCCACCAAGAAGAAGTTATGGCGGATATGGAAGACGTAGATGGTAATAGAATTATAATTTAAAAAATATGAAAGCCGTAACCTAAAAAGTTATGGCTTTTGTATTTTTACGGCATGAATACAATCTTGATACTGAATGCCCAAGTGGTAAACGAAGGCAAAATCGAAACGAAAGACGTTTTTGTAAAAGACGGACTCATTGATAAAATTGGCAGTAATTTGTCTGGTTCAAAAGCAGATACAATTATTGATGCCCATG
>JANPGQ010000291.1:0-3968 GCA_031423975.1 Cytophagales bacterium
CTTAAATTTTGTGATAATAACTCAAACTTCCAAATTTGCCGTTAAAAAAGTCCTAAAAAATACCGCATATATTTTAAGGGCTGATATTGATTGTTTTAGTCTTTAAAAAAGCTAATATTTGTGTTAAAAACACAGCCATAACTTCCACATGAAAAAAATATTATTCCTCCTCCTTTTCCCAATTTACATTTTTGCCCAAAACCAGCCCACAGAAACTCCTCATTGGCGACCTGCGTATCATTTTACGCCCCCTAAAAACTGGATAAATGACCCCAATGGTTTGGTGTATCATCAAGGAGAATACCATCTTTTTTATCAACACAATCCCTACGAAAATAAATGGGGACACATGAGTTGGGGACACGCTGTGAGTAAAAATTTAGTCGATTGGGAACATTTACCGATAGCCATTTCAGAGGATTCCGTTTGGATTTTTTCGGGAAGTGCTGTCGTTGATAAAACTAATTCAAGTGGCTTTCAACAAGGCTCTGAACCTTGTATGGTTGCCCTTTATACTGCCGACTATCACGATGGAAAAAAGGAGGCTCAATACTTGGCCTATTCCAATGACCGAGGACGTACTTGGACAAAATATGCGGGCAATCCCGTTATAGATTTACAGATGACTGACTTCCGTGACCCTCACGTTTTTTGGCATGAAAAAACGCAGAAATGGGTGATGTCAGTCGTGTTTCCGAAAGAGTTTAAAGTAATATTTTTTACCTCCAAAAATCTTAAAGAATGGACTCGGGCGGGAGAATTTGGCAATCAAGGAGAGATGCGCAAAATATGGGAATGTCCATCATTGATTGAAGTACCCATTGATGGTAACCCTCAGAATACCAAATGGTTATTATTTAATTCAACCAATGGACCAGTCAATGATTTTACGGGTATGCAATATTATATTGGCGATTTTGATGGTACAACTTTCAAAAATGATAATTCGCCCGAAACGAAATTATATGTTGATTTTGGGAAAGATTTTTACGCTGCCATTCCTTATACAGACGCACCCGATAATCAGAAGATTTTATTGGGTTGGATGTCGAGTTGGCAATATGCCGAAGCTATTCCTACTTTCCCGTGGAAAGGACAAATGAATGTACCAAGAAGTTTATCTTTGAGCCAAACACCCGAAGGTTTACGCTTGTTTCAACAGCCAATTTCTACCTTGAAAGCCAAGAAAGATTATCAGGTTTTTGAGAAAAACAATTTTGTACTTTCCAAAGATAAACAAATTAGTGGTTCGAGTATTTTTGCCAAAAATTCTTATATGGTTGAGGTAGAATTTGAAGTAAAATCTGCCAAAGATTTTGGCGTAAAAATCGCCCAATTGAAAGACAAGAAAGACGATAAAAAGTTTGAGCAAGAAACTATTGTCGGTTATGACGTTCGCAAGCAACAGTTGTATTTAGACCGAAGAAAATCGGGGAAAATTATTCAAGAAAACTTTGCTTCGGTGGAAGTTGCAGAAATGAAAATGCAGGGCAAAACGGTAAAAATGAAAGTATTGGTAGATAAAACATCGGTGGAAGTTTTCGGTAATGACGGACGAGTAACCATCAGCGATTTAATTTTTCCAGAAGAAAATGCGAATATATTTTCTCTTTTTACCAATGGCGGAAAGGTGAAAGTAAAGTTTTTGAAGATTTCAGATTTGGGGAATTAAAAATTCAATATACTGGCATAAAAAACCCTCCTAAGAGTTTTGATTTCTTAGGAGGGTTAATAACAAATCGTTTCAATTAAATCTTTATTCCCATAATTCCATCGGGAGAATCGTAAAAAGTCATGTGTCCTGTTTTCTTTGAAACTTCCGCCCATGTTAGATTCTCAAAGGTCATACCAATTACGCCACAGGTTGGCATTGAGCCAATTTCTTCATGGGTAAGAAATTCAGCAAAGTAACTAATGCTTGGATTATGCCCCACCAGCATTACCGAATCTAAGTCTTCCGAAAGCCCATTAACTGCCTCTAAATAATGCTTTGGCGAACTTTCATAAAGTGATTCTAAAACTGTAACTTTCTGATTATCAATACCTAACTGCTCACAAAAAACTTGTGCAGTCATTTGTGTACGCTCGGCATTCGAGGTAAGAATCAAATCTATTCCTTGCATTTTACTGGCAAGGTGTTTGCCCATGCGGGCAGCATCAATCATACCATTGGGTACGAGCGGACGGAATAAATCGGGACTAACCGACTCGGAAGCCTGTGCGTGGCGGACTAAATATAAGGTCTTTGTCATTTGTATTAAATAGTAAAAATATATTTTAAGAAGAAAACTGGGCATTTTTATTGAAATTGTATAACTATGTTATTTTAAATAAGTACATAATAATCCATTTTGTGCCTCAAAATCCTAATCTTTAGTTATTTGGAATTCCCTTTTTTATAATTCTTCATTTCTCTTTTTGTAAACTCTTTTATCATAGTCTCTTCGTTCATGTCGGCTACATATTCCTTTCTTGGAACAAGTTTTGTTTTACCACCATTTGTGAGAAACGTAGGATTTATATATTCTTGAAAATGATGTTGTTTGGTTAATTTCTGCCCTGCACTTTTCTCCACATATTCATCTACATTTATTTTAGAAAAAAAATAGACTTGAACCGATAAATTATAATTTTTGTCAGAATCGTATTTGCTTAGTATTCCCAAACTCGTGTGTGGAAATACTGTATCACCTTCTTTAACGAAGAAACTATTTTGAAGAAATCCTGTATAAAATGCCATACTACCATCTTCGTGTTCAATCAGAATAGAATTTTGCTTACTTGTGTAATTCACCGATATTGAAGTATCTGCCTGATATTTATCCTCAATTTTAACTACAATCCCTTTTCTTATGGCACAAACAGTGTCGGGTGTTTTACTCGTAAAACGGTAGGCTTTCCAATTCTTTGGTTCGGCATCTTTGAAATATGTTTTCCCAATAAATGACATCTCTAATGGACTTAGTTTTTTGCCTTTTTTAAATGGTAGTGCATACACAAATGACGTATCTACCTTTGGACTCATATTCCCTCTCACGTATGTATAGCTATAAGAAAATATTATGCCTTCATCCGCACGTAGAGGTCTTAGTTTAAAAAGCATCCCTGTACTATTCTGTACAACTCCTTCGTAATCAGACGATAAGGCATTTTGTACTTGTGTAAGTTTTACAGATAATGTGTAACTGCCAGGTACTTTTTTCTCATAATTGAAGGATATAGAATTATCAGTTCCTTTCTCGTAAGTAACTATTATGTCTGATGATTGTGCAAAATTTAATGCTGGCAATCCAAAAATTAGGATTAATAAATAAATGAATTTAGTAATTTTTTTCATGAAAATAAGTAGCTTATTAAGTTGATTTTTAAGTGCTTATGATTTTTTTATTCTATTTTAAACTTCTCGAAAGTGCCTCGAAAAACTCAAGCAAACTACTTCACCACCGTCCCCAATTCCATTGAAATTTGCTTCTCCACTTCCTTCGCCTGCATAAACATTTCTAAGAGTCGGTTTTGTTCTTCGGCATCTTTAGTTTGGGAAATTTGTTTCATTAAATCCTTCATCATCAGTTCGTTATAGCTCTTTTTTAAGCGTAAAATGTTTTGAAAAGCTAAGTCAGCTAATTTATCCATTTCGCTTGGCACAAAGATTTCGTGCTTCACCCACTGGTCAGAAAGGCTGTATCTTTCACTGGATAAATTGATGGCTTCTTGCTGAATTTCCGAAATCTCATGCCCCATAAAATGTTGTCCATCTGGCACAGTTCCCGTTACAAATTGTTCCCTAAAAATCGTTAAAATTTGCTGATAAATAGGTGTCGCAAAATTCATTCCATCAATTTCTGTGAGGATATATTGCGTCAAAGTTACGCCAGGGGCAACGCCTGGGTCCACATCTTTTGTGCCATGATTTATTAACAATCTGATACATTCTTGTTCCTGCAAACCCATCCCAACAATGGTAGTTC
>JANPGQ010000292.1:0-14335 GCA_031423975.1 Cytophagales bacterium
CTTCTACTCAATTTAAAGCCTTGATTGGGGATGTCAAAGTTGTAGTCATTGACGAAGCACAAAGAATTGAAAATATCGGTCTTACCCTCAAATTGGCAACTGACAATTTTCCCGATGTCCAAGTAATTGCTACGGGTTCGTCAGCTTTTGAATTAGCTAATAAAATCAATGAATCCCTAACAGGACGAAAATTTGAGTTCTTCCTTTATCCATTTTCGTTTGAAGAACTCTCTCACAATCAAGGGCTTATCGAAGAGAAAAGGATGTTGGAAAACAGACTAATTTATGGGTCATATCCAGAGGTAGTGAATAATTCTGGAAACGACAAAGATGGGCTTATTTTATTGACAGACAGCTACTTATATAAAGATTTATTGATGTATGAAGGTATGAAAAAATCATCTCTGCTTCATAAATTATTAGTGGCATTGGCTTTGCAGATGGGTAGTGAAATATCGTATCAAAATCTGGGGCAAGTATTGGGTGTGGACAAAAATACGGTTGAAAAATACATTGATTTATTGGAACAAGTTTTTGTAGTTTTTAGGTTAAACGCATTTAGTCGCAACATCAGAAATGAGTTGAAGAAAACTAAAAAAGTTTTCTTCTATGATAATGGCGTGAGAAATGCCATTATCGGTAACTTTCTGCCTCTGGCAAGTCGTATAGATGTAGGGGCATTATGGGAAAATTATTTGATTGCAGAGCGAGTCAAATATTTCAAATATCACAATCTCCACGGAGGGAAATTTTTTTGGAGAACGACTCAACAACAAGAAATTGATTACTTAGAAGAAAGAGATGGAGTGATTGATACTTACGAGTTTAAATGGAGCGAAAAAAAGACTCCAAGATTACCCAAATCATTTCAAGAGGGCTACCCTGAATCAACTTTCAAGGTGATAAATCCGAGTAATTATGATGAATTTTTAGCTTAAAACTAATCAATACAAACTTTTAAAACGCTAACTTATAGCGAAATTAGCCCTAACCAAACCTCAATCATCAAACCACCCACGCCATCATCACCTCATCCAAAAACCGCCCTTCACTCGCTAAATGCGTATATTTTCGCATAATTCCTTCCTTTTCAAAACCTAATTTTTCATAAAGATTTTGGGCTTTTATATTTTCTGAACTAACACTCAATTCAAGCCTTTGGATGCCTATTTCTCGGGCTAAATCAATAATTTCCTGCATCATTTTACTGCCAAAACCTTTTCCGCCAAAATCTGGATGAATCGCTAACCCGCCAATGTAGGCAATATGCGAGCTTCGATGTTTGAGCCTAATGAGCTTGAACATTCCTACGGGCAAGTTATTTTCCTCAAAAATATATTTCACGCCATCGGCTAATAAATTCTGGTAAATAGGTCTGAATTGCTCCAAATCCATATTTTCATACAGCAAATATGGATTTACCTGCGGGTGCATATACAAGTCATAGACGAAATGGAGGTCGTTTTGGGTGGCTTTGCGAGTCATGGGAGATTATTTTTTAAATATCTGTAAAGATAAATACAATATCATTTTTACAGAAAATTATCGTAAATTATAGCCCGATTCAATCTCATCAACAAATTATGAACAACCAAAATCAAAATGCCCACGAGGCACTTCTCGCTGAAAGACAACAACGCCTTGAAACCATCAAATTGGGCGGTGGACTCAAAAACATCCAAAAACAACACGAAAGGGGTAAATTAATTGCCCGAGAAAGAATTAATTATCTAATTGATGACAATTCTGAATTCTTGGAAATTGGGGCTTTTGTAGGTTATGAAATGTACCCCGAACATGGTGGCTGTCCTGCGGGTGGCACGGTGGGTGGCTTGGGCTATGTGTCTGGCAGGCTGTGCGTTATCGTGGCAAATGACCAAACCGTAAAGGCTGGTGCGTACTTTCCGATAACGGGAAAAAAGAATCTTCGTTTTCAGGAAATAGCGATGCAAAACCATTTGCCCATCATTTATTTGGTGGATAGTGCAGGGGTTTTTCTGCCGATGCAAGATGAAATTTTTCCCGACCGTGACCATTTCGGAAGGGTTTTTTACAATAATTCTCTTATGAGTGCGATGGGCATTACCCAGATTTCGGCAGTTTTGGGCAGTTGCGTGGCGGGTGGTGCCTATTTACCGATTATGTCGGACGAAACGCTAATGGTGGAAGGACAAAGTTCCATCTTTTTGGCAGGACCTTATTTAGTAAAAGCCGCAGTAGGTGAAGACATTGATGCCGAGACTTTGGGCGGTGCCGTTACGCACACAGAAATTTCGGGCATTGCCGATTATAAATTCAAGACTGAACAAGAATGTTTAGACCAAATAAAAAGGACTATCGGCAAAATGGCCAAAGCTCCCGATGCGGGTTTCGACCGTATAGAGGCACATTTACCCACCAAAAATCCTGCTGAATTATTGAATTTCTTTCCAGAAATTAGAACAAAACCCTACAATATGCTCGAAATTATTGAGCGATTGGTGGATAATTCCGAGTTCGATGAGTTCAAAAAAGACTATGGCAAAACCATCATTTGCGGCTACGCAAGGATTGACGGTTGGGCGGTTGGGATAGTAGCAAATCAACGTCAAATCGTGAAAACTGCGAAGGGAGAAGTGCAAATCGGGGGCGTGATTTACAATGATTCAGCCGATAAATCTGCCCGATTTATCATGAATTGTAATCAGAAAAAAATTCCATTGGTATTCCTCCAAGACGTAACGGGATTCATGGTCGGCAGTCGTTCAGAACATTCTGGAATAACGAAAGATGGAGCAAAAATGGTGAATGCCGTTTCAAATTCTATCGTCCCCAAATTCACGATTATCTTAGGAAATTCTTACGGAGCGGGCAATTATGCTATGTGCGGAAAGGCGTATAACCCTAATTTTATATATGCCTGGCACTCCGCTAAAATTGCCGTAATGGGCGGAGAACAAGCCGCCAAAACGCTTTTGCAAACGCAAATTGCCTCGATGAAATCCAAAGGAAAAGTGTTAAACAAAGAGGAAGAAGATGAGATTTTGAAAGAAATCATGGACAGGTATAACACTCAAACCACGCCCTATTATGCAGCAGCAAGGCTATGGGTGGACGAAATAATCGACCCTACCGATACCCGAAAAGTAATTTCCAAGGGCATTGAAGCGGCAAATCATGCTCCCATAACGAAGGATTTTAAGGTTGGGGTTTTTCAGGTGTAAAATAACATTTGCATTTATCAAATATATTTTATAAATTTTCTATTCCTAAAAACTAAAACTAATCAATAATGAAAAAAGTCTCCAATCTTATTTATCACAAAGGCAATACCGTTACCATAATTGATGGCTCAAAAACTGTTTATGATGCCTTGGAAATTATGGTGCAAAAAAATATCGGCTCGTTGGTAGTCTATGAAGACAATCAATTTGTTGGTGTTGTTACCGAACGGGATTATGCCCAAAAGGTTATCGTGAAGGGAAAACACTCACACGATACGCTTGTATCGGAGATTATGCAGAAAACTCCTGCCTCCGTAAAATTGGATGATACTATTGAAAGATGTATGGAATTGATGTCTGATAAACACGTTCGTTATTTACCCGTGGTGGCAGAAGGTCATGCGGTAGGATTGGTATCAATGGGCGATGTAGTTCGCTATATCATTGAAGATCAGAAAGATACCATTCATCATTTGCAGAATTTCATTTCGGGAGGAGTTTGAAATAGTTACTCATAAAAAAACTCTCCAAAATTTTGGAGAGTTTTTTTATGAAATATCGGCTTTTACTTTTTTGACAAATTCCGTAGTTACACCAACTAAATCAGCAATTTTATCGTCTGTAAAATCAGTTTGAGTTAAAAGTGATTTTGTGAAAGCAACTTTATTTTCGTAATCGGTTATTTCTTTACCTTCTTTTCTTCCCACACGTCTTTCTCTATCTAATACAAATTCTTCGAGTCCCATGGTAGTTTGTTGGTTTTTGATCTTGTCTAATTCTGATTCAAATTTATTGATTAATTCTTTATTTTCAAAACGAATATAAAGTTTCAAGAATTGTAACAAATTCCTAATTTTCTTCTTCGGAAAACTCTTTTTCATGAGTTCTCGCACTAATTCTATCTTTAATTCAAATAGTTTTTCTTCTGAAATAGTTCCCTTTTTTAAAGCAGTTTGTACTACCCTAACAACAATGGCAAATGGGTTATCACTGGCTTTTAATTCTTTCAAATTAGCAGTTAGAACCTTGTAAACATTATATTTGAACTGAAAAGAAGTACCCATAAAGTCATATCCAAGACCATCAGGACAGAATTTTTTATTCTTATCCGTCAAAATAGCTAAGGCTGAAATAGGTTTATCATACTTATCAAAAATTCTATAATGATAGGCATACATTCGTTTAGCAAATGTTTTATCTTTTGACCCTTGTACTTCAATATGTATTAAAATCCATTCGTCTCTACCCTCTTTGGTATATACTTTAACCAACTTATCCACATATTTTGGACTAAAATCATCCTGCGATTGTGGAAATAATTGTTCAAGTTCTTTGTCTAAAAATACAAATTTTCGATTGAAATCGAATATATCAATATAATCTGGGAAATAGAATTTTAGAAAATCATCAAACAAATCTTCTAAAATACCCTTCCAGAGGGAATCATCTCGCTTCATAAAATAGTGGTTATCTTTTAAAATAAAAGATAATTTAACGAATCAAAAATCCATTAAATCATCTTTAAAAAGTAAAATCCTAAACGTCAAACCCCGCCAAATCTTTAAACTCTGACACTCTTGCCGCTAAATCGCTTTCGGTTAAATCAATTAAACGCTCCGTTCCGAATTTTTCCACGCAAAAAGAAGCCATTGCCGAACCATATACTATGGCACGTTTCATATTATCAAAAGAAATATCATCTGTTTTTGCCAAATAACCAATAAATCCACCCACGAAAGTATCACCCGCACCCGTTGGGTCAAAAACGTCTTCTAAAGGTAACGCTGGACAGAAAAATATTTTATCCCCCTGAAACAACAAAGCACCGTGTTCCCCTTTCTTGATAATCAAAGTTTTAGGCCCCATTGCCATGATGGTTTTTGCGGCAGTTCTCAATGAATAATCACCCGAAAGTTGGCGAGCTTCTTCATCATTGATACACAAAACATCCACCATTTTCAAGACCGTCTTCAAATCATCCATCGCAATATCCATCCAGAAATTCATGGTGTCCATTACTACCAATTTAGGGCGATTAGTCAAACGGTCAATTACTGTTTTTTGAACGGCTGGCGTAAGGTTTCCTAACATCAAATATTGACAATCCTGATATTCAGCGGGAATAACTGGGTCAAAAGTTCCCAAAACGTTCAATTCAGTGATTAAAGTATCACGAGAATTCATGTTGTTGTGATAGCGACCCGACCAAAAGAATGATTTTTCACCCTTTTTGATTTGTAATCCTGTGGTATCAACACCTTTATTTTCAAGGAGTTGGATATATTCTTGGGGGAAATCTTCGCCCACAACCGCCACTAAATTGATGGGCGTTTTGAAATATGAGGCTGATAATGAGATAAATGTACCTGCACCACCAATGATTTTGTCCGTTTTTCCTCTGGGAGTTTCGATGGCATCAAACGCCACTGAACCGATTGCTAATAAGCTCATTCGTTAAAATTAAATATTGAAAAATGATGATTTGTGCAAAGATACGAAAGAATTTTTGATGTATGAATTGAGGTTTTATGACAACTATACCATTTCTGTGAATGTCTGACAAATTTCACTTATCTAATGTTCCCAATAAAATATGTTTTTCAAATACACTGCCAATCAGCAGTTTGTCCTTAAAAACTACACCAATGGTTGAGCCAGAGATTTCACTTCCATCATTCAAATAGATACTTTCCGACTCGGCTGTTCCTTTGCCATGATAGGTAATTTTTATGATTTCGGATGGTGAAAGTTTGGAATGGTCTTTAGAATGTGCCAAAAATTTTAAGAGCTTTGGATGACAACCCACCCACAGATTTCCCGCTTCGTCAATGTCAATATTATCGGGTCCGTTGATGGCGATTTCGTCCGTTTTTGTTAAGGCTTCTGCCTGTGAATTACGGTTGTAAACTAAAATTTTTCTACCCGATGCTGAGGCTACAAAAATGGTTTTTTCGTCCAAACTTTTATTGATTCCATTGGCGTACAAAATTCCATCGGCTACTACTTTAGCATTCTTGCCATCATAAAAACATACATTTCCCATCGGAATTTGTAGAATGTCCTTTTTTGCTCGCCAATCTGTCATTGGTTCATCGTGGTCGTTAGTTAAGTAAAATTGTCGCTCTCCTATTGCCACAATATCATTTGGACTAATAAATAAAGGGTTTTGAATACTCTCTAAATGCACCAAAGAGCTATCAGTAAACTGGAAAATTTCAATATAATGTCCCTCGGTTCTGTGGTTTATCACAAAAAGCCTCTTTTCACCATTGGTAATTTGATACAGATAAATGCCATGCGGATGAAAACTTGAAAAGGGCAATTTAGTAGTCAGATTAATAGGTTTAGGCGATGATTCATTAAGATTTAGCATAAAAATAGCCCCGTTTGAGGTCATATTAAAAGCTGGTGCTGAGATCAAAGCAATACCCGTTTTTCTATCAACGGTAGCATCTTCATTCCCTTCAAAACCATTAATTTTAACTATGTTTCCTTTAAAATGAGAGGTGATTTCTCTAAAAAAACCTGAGTTTATTAGCAATCTACCAACCAGAAAAAGTATAATGGCAACCAGTGCAAGTACAATTTTGAGCCAAAGTTTCATGAGATTTTGAATTAATAAATGGTTTTAGAAAACATTATTTTAAAATGCAATTAACAATAATTTTTAATCAATTCAAATTGTAACATTTTCATTTTTAGTCATTTGTACTTCAATAAGCATAATCTACACGCTATCAAATTTCCATTATTTCAAAATAATTAGAAGTTGTTTTTTTTCTTATATTTACTTTGTACAAAATCATTATAAATTTCATGAATAAAACTCGCTTAGAAACCTTCTCGGATGGCGTTATTGCCATTATCATTACCATCATGGTTTTGTCAATCACTGTGCCTGATACGGCAAATTGGGCGGTATTTTTGAAGATGTTGCCCAATATTTTAGGCTATGCTTTGAGCTTCGTGTTTGTAGGTATTTATTGGAACAACCACCATCATTTGTTCCATGCCGCCGATAAAGTTACGGCAAGCATTATGTGGGCAAACCACAATCTACTCTTTTGGCTTTCCTTAGTACCCTTAGCTACCGCTTGGATGAGTAAAACCGATTTTCAAGATTTTGCTGTGGTAGTTTATGCCAGCCTCTTGCTGATTTGCGGTATCTCTTATACTATTCTTAGTAAAGCCATTATTCGTAGTCTCGAAAAAGAAAATCCCTTTCGGGAGGTCTTGAAAAGATTTAGTTTCAAAGGTACTTTCTCAATCGTCTGCTATTCTTTATCCATTCCTGCTGCTTTTTGGCATAGTTATATTTCGATGGGTTTATTCGCATTAGTGTCTATCGTGTGGCTAATTCCGAGCCGAGAAATTGAAAAGAAAGTGGCAGAAAATGAGTAGTGTATAATTCAGTCCATACACTTGCGAAACACTGATAAGTTTTAGAACTTTGTTGTCAGAACAAATAAAACACAATTATGCTTCAAAGAATCCAAACTTTATTATTAGCCCTTGTGGCAGTAGCTATGTTGGCAGTAACGGCTTTGCCAATGTGGGAGAAAAGTAGTGCCACCCTCAATGAAAAAGTTACGCTAACTTCTTTCGCCTTAGAACATTTCAAAGCAACCGCTTCTGTTAGTAATACAAACACAATGATAATAGCTATTTTAGCCATCATTTCAGCTTGTATTGCTGCATTTTCAATTACGCAGTACAAAAAAAGAATGTTGCAAATGACTTTGGGCTTGATAAATTCTATTACAATCGCTATCGTATTGGGCTATACGTTTTATCAGGTTTTCAAAGTTGGAATCCCGATGTTCGAGCCTGAAAAGCCAGGCAGTTATGAAGCAGGTTTCATTGCAGTAGCGGTAGCATTTCTTTGCAATATGATTGCCAATCGTTTTATCAGAAGAGACGAAATGTTAGTAAAATCTGCGGATAGAATGAGATAGTAAACTTCGGTACACGGTAAACGGTCAAAGGTGAACGGTTTTCCACTCAAAGTAATTTGATTAGAAGTTAGTTCTTCTAAAAAGTAAAAGGAGAACGATATAAAATCATTCTCCTTTTTTGTTAAAACCGTTCACCGTGAACCGTTTACCTTTAACCACTAAATATACTGATTAACAATATTTTCAAATAATTCTTGCTTGCCACTGGTCTGTGCTGGCTCGCCAATTTCGTGAGCAAAGTTTCTTAAATCTTCCAAAGTCAAAGCTCCTGATTCAAATGCTGCTCCTTTTCCTGAATCAAAAGAAGCATAACGCTCTTGACGCAATTTCTTATAAGGTGATTTTGTCAAAATATCATCTGCAATCACCAAAGCACGAGCAAAAGCATCCATTCCACCCACGTGAGCGTAAAAAATATCGGCTAAATCCGTTGAATTTCTACGAGTTTTTGCATCAAAATTGATACCTCCGTGCGTCAATCCGCCCGCTTCCAAGAAAATCAACATCGTTTCAGCCAATTCATTCAAGTTAGTTGGAAACTGGTCGGTGTCCCATCCGTTTTGATAATCACCACGGTTGGCATCCATACTTCCTAACATACCCGCATCAGCCGCAATTTGCATTTCGTGTTGGAAAGTATGTCCTGCCAAAGTAGCGTGATTTACTTCCAAATTCAACATAAAATCGTTTTCTAAACCATGTTCTTTCAAGAAACCAATTACTGTTTCAGAGTCAAAATCATACTGATGTTTTGTTGGCTCACAAGGTTTTGGTTCGATGAAGAATTTACCTTTAAAACCATTTTTACGAGCATAGTCACGAGCAATCGTCAGAAAACGACCTAAATGAGCTTTTTCACGCTTCATGTCAGTATTCAATAACGACATATAGCCTTCACGACCTCCCCAGAACACATAATTTTCACCACCCAAAGCAATCGTAGCATCAATAGCACATTTAACTTGTGTACCTGCATGAGCCAACACGTTGAAATCTGGGTTGGTAGAAGCACCATTCATGTACTTTGGATTCGAGAATACATTGGCAGTTCCCCACAACAATTTTACGCCACTTGCTGCTTGTTTTGGTTTAGCATAATCCACGATGGCACTCAAATTACTTTCATATTCTGATAATGAATCTCCCCCGTCAACCAAGTCAATATCGTGAAAGCAATAGTATGGTGTACCTAATTTAGTCATAAATTCAAAAGCGGCATCCATTTTGTCTTTGGCTCTGGCTACGGCATTAGCTTGTGCATCCCAAGGAAAATGTTTTGTTCCAGGACCAAAAGGATCGGCACCAGTTCCACAGAAAGTATGCCAATAAGCCGTTGCAAAACGCAATTGCTCTTTCATAGTTTTGCCGCCTACGATACGGTTTTCATCGTACCATTTAAACGCCAAGGGGTTATCTGATTCTCTCCCTTCAAACTGAATTTTGCCAATTCCTGGGAAAAATTCTTTATCTCCCAACGTAATATTCGCCATCGTTTTTTAAATTTTATAATTATTTTTAATGTTATACAAATTTAAGCAATTCACCAAGTGTTCTATACTGTTCTAATCTTCTACTGCAAAAGTATTATTAATTCATAGAAAAGACAAATAAAATAAAGAGTTAGTAAGTATTTTTAGAGTCCAATAAATGAAATTATACTCTGATATTACAAAGGTGCAAACTAATTCTTCATACTCAAAGGCAGGTAGGTTTTGTGAATGAAAAATGTACTTCTGCATCCGTAGCAATGAAGACACTCATCATAATTACCGCATAAAATAAAAGCCAAAACTATCAATAAAGATAATTTTGGCTTTTCGTATTTCACAAAATAATATAAACCTACAGCTTATGATTCTCTCAATTTTCCCGATTTTTTCAAAGATAAATAATCCAAAAAGTAAATAATCTTCAAAGAAACACTGTTGTTGTGATTGCTTTGGAGGGTGGTATTGAGGTTTTCTCCGTATGAGTTATTAGAAATATTGCTGCTGGTGATGGCGGAATCTTTCCAAACCAAATTGAAGAAACTACCTGGGGCAAACTGCCAAGTATAAACCATGTCGATGTTGAAATAATTAACATTTCGGTCGTAATTATCTGTAATTGAGCTGTTTGGCTTCAATGTCCCGTCTGGATTTAGGTTGAAAAATGCCTTGTTTGATACTACGCTGGTATAATGCCTTGCCCGAAATGTTACGCCCATGCGGTTGGTAAAACTATATTTTAATTTCAGGATATTTTCAATCGTACTAATATCTCTCAAAGCGAAAAGCGGTTTATCGTCAATCATGGTGGAGTAGCCCATAGATATTGGGCGTGGGTTATAACTAATATCAAATTTCACCGTCAATTTACTATTGAAACGGTACGATTGTCCAAAGGAAATATCATAAGCATAGGCATCATAAAAATCGAAGAAAGTCCTTCTAAACAACTCGGCACTGATTGAATATTTTTTGGAAGAATTACCTTCAAACCAAGCCCCAGTTACTAAACTTGCTCCACGACTAAAAACCATGCCTTCGGTACGTGGCTCATAAAAATCATTTTGTGCTGGCAAATAATTGAAAAATACGCCCGCCCAATGTAGCGTTTTTAATTGGCTACTAACATTGAAACGAACATTTGAGTTTTGGTAAGTGCTTGAAATATCACCAATTGGGGCATATAAATGGCTGATATTTGCTCCAAAATTAAGATTCAAGCGATTGTAAAAACCTTTGGGTTCGGTGTATCTATAACCTACATACAAGCCATGATTAAAATAATTATTATTGGTAAAATAACCCAAATCGTTGCTATTATATTTGGTATCGGTGAGTTCTTCATAAACATTAAAATTGAACCGACCGCTGGTCTTGCCAAAGCTAATTGTATGGCTATAACCCGTTGAATTTGAGACGTTTCCAATCTTATAAGCCAAGTTGCTAATGGCGGCACTACCGCTTAGATTATAGGTATTTTTTTTGTCAAAAAAGCTAAATAAACCCGCCGTAACGTTGGCGTTATAATCGTTGCCTCCACGCAAAACACTGGTATTGATAAGGCTAATACTCGAATTATATTTGAGGGTTTGGTCTAACACAAAAATATTATAATTGGTGGTGGGGTCGGTTTCAAACTCACGAGTATTGCCCGAAAGTGAATCTGTGAGGGTAGCCATCGTTGGTCGGGTGATAGCATTTAATATACCAATACCCAAGCCGCCTTTGGTTCGTCCTGATATTTTGGTAGCATTAATCAACTTAGATTCTGAGGGATTATTGGTTACAGATTCATGCCCATTTACTGCCTCGTAGGCATCGTATTTGTGCAAAGGTTGCCCACCTATTCGTCTGGAATAGAATAAGTTACCTTTACTAAAAAGCTCCGTTCCCTCTGTGAAAAAGGAACGATTTTCGTTGAATTTTACTTCAAAAGGGGTCAGATTCAAGACCTGATTATCACTCTGAACTTGCCCAAAATCAGGAATAAGCGTAGCATCCAAGGTGAAGGATTGGCTCAATCCCCATTTTACGTCTAATCCACCCGAAAATTGATTAGACCAATTAGATTTTCCGTCAATATTTGAAGGAAAATGATTGGCATAGGTAGAGAAATAAGGTGAAAATTGTAGCCTGATGGGTGGTTTGATGTTGGTAATACCCGTCCATTTTCCCGCTTGGGTCAAGTATCCGTTGATGTTTGGATTGATGGCACTCCATGTAAATTGTTGTTCGGTTTTTCTACGTCTGCGGGTTACATTCATTCCCCAATCTTGCACATTGCTGGTACTGAAACGAATGGCAGAAAATGGCAAAAATATCTCGAAAGACCAGCCTTTTGAATGTTTCACTACGGCACTTTTCCAAACGGCATTCCAACTAAAATCTTCGCCACCGTTTTGGCTATCGTTATTAGAACTCACTTTGGCATCCCATTGCTCGTTGAGGGGCGTTACAAAATATTCAAAGCCATTCAGTTTATCACCGTAAGTATCAAAAGTTATCCCAATGTAGTCGTTGGTGCCAAAGCCGTCTCTTCCCGAAAGTTCTGTAGCAATACTATCAAGGTCTCTTTCATGGCAAGTTCCACCAAAATAAATTCCCTCATCGCTATAAACCAAATAGGTTTCGGTATGATTTCCTTGTTCTTCTTTTCTGCCAATAACGGGTCTAAATTCTACAAAATCCACCATTTTAGGAACATCTTTCCAAGCTTCTTCGTCTAAAATTCCATCAATTTTTATGATTTTTGAGGTACGTTGGGCAGGGAGATTTTTAGGCACAATTTGGCTCACGCTCGTAAGAGCGTAAAAACATAAAGCCAAGGAAGTGATAATTTTTAACATAATACAGAGAATGATGATGAGTTTAAGTTTTCAATAAAATTAAGGAGCAGTTATCCGAAGAAAAACCTAAAAAGTGTTAAACGCTTAGTTTTAAATGTATTTAACAGTGAGAAATAATTGATTGATGATAAGATGCAGTACTTGGATAAAATGTTGCATAAGGCTATGTTTATAAATTAGAAAAGTACTCTCTTTTAGGAACGTCCCAGAGGGTAGATTTTTTTTGTAGGATAAATGTTGGGACTTTTTTATTTGTAGCATTACGTTGCTTCAAGACCCTCACAAGGATTAAAATCCGTTGTGAGGGGAAATTTATAACATAAAACAGTTCTGCGAATTTATCTTTAATCACTCCGTCCGCAAACTCTTTACTGGATTAGCCAAAGCCGCCCGAATTGCCTGATAACTTACTGTCAATAAGGTAATTATAATGGCTAAAATTATTACCAACACAAATACTCCTACCCCAATATTAATTTTGTATTCATAGTCTTTTAACCATTCGTTCATAGAATAATAAGCAATGGGAATAGCAATGGCACAGGCAATTAATACAAGCATTACAAAGTCTTTTGAAAGCAATTGCCAAAGGTTATAAACGCTTGCTCCCAATACCTTCCTTACACCAATTTCTTTAGTGCGTTGTTCTGCCATGAAAGATGCCAAACCAAATAAACCCAAGCATGAAATAAAGATTGCCAAAAGTGCCACGATGGCAGCCAACTTACCTACCAATTCTTCATAATTGAACTTTTTGGCGTATTGTTCGTCAGCAAATTGATAATCAAATGGAAAACCAGGATTATATTTTTCGATAATAGGTTTAATTTTATTAATGGACTCAGAGGCTGACATATTTGGGTTGATGCGAACTACCAACTTATTTACCCAATTTTTATTAAATACAATGGTCAAAGGGTTAGTTTTTTTGAAAGGTGACTCCATTTGCATGTCAGGAATCACCCCAATTACTTTCAAATTAGGACTATCATTCCACTTCAATGTTTCGCCTATGGCATTTGCTACACCTTTTTTACCTAAACCCATACGTTTTACGGCGGCTTCGTTTAGGATTACTCCTGAAGAATCACTCGCAAATTCTTCTGAAAAATCCCTTCCCGCAATCATTTTAATACCCATCGTTTTTACGTAATCGTAACTGGTCGCAATGGTTGAAAATATAACACTTTTGTCGTTTGGTTGGCTTCCTTTCCATTCCCAGCCTCTGTTGTTACTCCAAATTTGGGTGGGCTCTGAATTACTTTTTGTAATGGAAGTTACCGCTCCCGAACTCACTAATTCGTTACGTAAAGCCGTATAATGTTTGTCAATATCTTCCGTCCAACTTATTGAAATTAAGCCTTTTGCGTTAAACCCAACGGGGCGGTCTTTACCATGACTTACTTGCTGATAAATAATAATAGTGCCAATCATCAAAATTACCGAACACGCAAACTGTACCACTACTAAAACCTTACGAGGCAACGAACTGCCCTTTCCTACATGTAAATTACCTTTGAGTACCCGTACTGGATTGAAAGCTGATAAGTAAAAAGCTGGATAACTACCTGCTAATAAACCCGTTATAATTGTGAATGCAAGCATTATAGTCCAGAAAAGTGGATTGCTCAATTGCAAACTCATTTCCTTTTCGGTCATCGTGTTGAAGAATGGTAAAGATAAACTCACAAAAATCAAAGCGAACAGGAAAGCAAAGAAAGAAATCATGAGAGACTCGCTCAGAAATTGCCCAATTAATTGTTCACGTACCGAACCCACTGCCTTGCGAATACCTACTTCTTTAGCTCTTTTTTCGGAACGAGCCGTACTCAAATTCATAAAAT
>JANPGQ010000293.1:0-2681 GCA_031423975.1 Cytophagales bacterium
GCTTTAAATAATCCATTCCAAACAACCATCTTCAACGATGCCTTTTACCACAAAACTATCATCAAAAATGACCAAATTGGCGTGATAACCAAATTGTAGTTTACCCAGACTATGCTGTAAATTAAGCACTTCGGCTGGATAAGTGGATGCCATTCTGAGGGATTCTTCCCACGAAAGCCCCACTTTTTCTACACAATTTTTCACGCCTTGCATCATTGAAAGTGCTGAACCAGAGAGTGTACCTTTGGTGTCGGTATAATGCGTACCTGCGTGAATAAATTTGTAGTCGCCCGAAATATCATCTGTTACGGCATCAGTGATGATAAAAAGTCTTTTACCCATCATATTTTTGGAGATTCTGATACTGGCAAAATCCACGTGAATACCGTCGGGAATGATACTCGCCCAAGCCTCTGAATCATACGTTGCTCCAACTAAGCCAGGTTCACGCCCTTGCAGTTGCGACATCGCATTGAACAAATGCGTAACTCGCTTTATTCCTTTCTGAAAGGTATATTTTGCTTGTTGATACGTGGCAGAACTGTGTCCCGCCGCCACCAGAATATCACTTTCCAAGAGCATTTCAAGCTGAAAATCTGTAAATTCTTCGGGGGCAATGGTCATGTAAGTAGGCAAACCTACGCAAGCCTGAATAACGGTTTGGAGTTCTTCGTCCGTGGGTTTTCTGATAAATTCAGCCACGTGAGCCCCCCGTTTGGGAAAGCTGAAATAGGGTCCTTCCAAATGTAAACCTGCCAAACCTTTCCCGCCATTTTTGAGATAATTTTTAGCTACATCAATCGCTTCTAACATTTTTGGTAGAGGTGTAGAAGAAAGCGTAATCTGAAAGTGCGTTGTTCCCGCATGGCGAATTTCATGATACGTTTTACGGATGGTTTCTTCGGTAGTTGCGGAATTATACAGACTTCCACCACCACCATAAATCTGTAAGTCAATAAAGGCAGGGGCGATATTAAGTCCTTGTAAATCAATTATTTGACATTCAGACTCAATGAATTCTTCGGTGATAATATTGCCAATTCTATCACCTTCTATCAATAAGATTTTGTTTTGTATTGTTTCTTCCGAAGTGAATATTCTTCCGTTTTTTAGTGCGTACATGATGCTCAGATTTAGTATGATACATATTAAAATTAACACATAAAATACGATAAACAAAAATCCCATAACCGTAAATTTCTTCAAAACCCTACTCCCCCATTTTTTGCGTACCTTTGTACCAAAATAAAGTAAATAAATAACATGACTTTTGAAGATTTTGACTTAAATCGCCAACTCTTGAATGCCATTGAAGAGGCTGGTTATCAGACACCTACGCCTATTCAAGAGCAAACGATTCCCTTGATTTTGGCGGGGCATGATGTGTTGGGAATTGCCCAAACGGGTACGGGTAAAACGGCGGCGTATCTATTACCAATTTTGATGAAAGTAAAATACGCACAGGGAACAGCCATGCGTGCTTTGATACTTGCTCCCACTCGTGAACTGGTCATGCAGATTGATGAAGCCGTTACGCAATTAGCCAAATATACCGATCTTCGCCACGTAGCACTTATTGGTGGTTTAGGACCCAAAACCCAGATAGAAACCCTCCAAAAAGGCATTGACATTATCATTGCCACGCCAGGCAGATTTATGGATATTTATCTGAAAGGCGAAATCAATACCAAGGAACTAAAAACCCTTGTTTTAGACGAAGCCGATAAGATGATGGACATGGGTTTTATGCCTCAAATTCGTAAGATTTTAGAGGTAATTCCTTCCAAAAAAAGGCAGAATTTATTGTTTTCAGCCACCTTTCAACCACGAGTAGAAAATCTGTCGCATGAGTTCTTGGAATTCCCTTTGAAAGTAGAAGTTTCGCCCGAAACTATGACGGCTACGATGGTGAAACAGCGGCTTTTTGAAGTGCCAAATTTCCTCACAAAAATCAATCTTTTGGGCTTGTTGATGGCGGATAAGGAGACCTTCAACCGTACCATTATTTTTTGTAGAAGTAAGGAAATTGCGGATAACATTTTCAAGTATTTAGGGCGTAAAATAGTGGGCGAAGACAAGATTAGGGTCATTCATGCCAACAAAGGACAGAACACCCGAATAAACTCAATGGAAGATTTCAAGGAGGGAAATATTCAAGTATTAGTAGCTACTGATGTAGCATCCAGAGGTATTGATATTGAGTTAGTTAGCCACGTAATTAACTTTGATGTACCCTTGATTTATGAAGATTATGTGCATAGAATTGGGCGTACTGGTCGGGCAAATCATGCGGGAGAAGCCATCACTTTTATTACCGAAGCGGAGGAATATCACATCAAGAAAATTGAGAAAATTATTAAGATGCAAATTCCCCGAGAGCCACTTCCCGAAGACCTAAATGTACTGCAAACGCCTTTCGTGGAGAAACAAATTATGCTCCGTGAAATTGATGAACAACGCAAGAAAGAGGACCCCGATTTTAAAGGTGCTTTCCACGTAAAAAAGGATTTTAAAGTAAAGGCAAAAGAGAAAGAAGTAAAGAACAAAAAGCAGGTAATTGCGGGGGGAAAAGAATCAAGAAAAGGTAATTTTGGGAAGTATAAGCCGAAGCGGAAATAATTTAAAAATCTGGATAAAAAAATCCTTATAGGTTTCAAAACCTATAAGGATTAATGCACCTA
>JANPGQ010000294.1:0-3561 GCA_031423975.1 Cytophagales bacterium
TATTAAAAAAATAAAAATTATAAAGATGTTTTTTCAGAAATAAACCATTCTTCAATTAGACTATACAGGTCTTGAAAACGCTTTAAAATGTTCGGTCTTAAATTATAATAATGCTTAAACCATTTATATTTAAGTAGGCTACGTTCATCAAATCGCTTGACCGAAAAGGCGTGTTGCATAAAATAATCTTTCGGATAATCGTAAAATAATCCCCATCTTTCACGGTTATTTTCGGGTTTATGATTTGGGAAATATACCGTTCCAAAAAGATAATCCCAGATAGCAAATTTGGTTGAAAAATTAGCGTGAAAAACCTCCTGATAATTAGCGTGATGCCATAAATGCAGTTCTGGGGAATTGAAAAGGTATTTCCATTTTCCCAATTTTACATTGATATTGGCATGAATAAACATTCCGAACATGGCATCTAAAAGTGCTTTTATTGGTAATACTTCGGGGGCTGCTCCCAATACAATTATCGGCAAAAACTCAATGGTTTGATTGATAATAATTTCAAGAATGTGCGAGCGTGAACCTTGCAGAAAATCAATTTCTTTACCCGAATGATGGGCTTCGTGGGTTCGCCAAAAGTATTTATTGGAATGCTGAAAACGGTGAAACCAATAAATGTAAAAATCATGGGTAATTAAAAAGAAAAGTACCTGTGAAGTGAGTGACCAATGTTTGACAAATTGGAGGGAAGTCCAGTCGAAATGGGTATTAATCGGCTGAATAATGTAATCAAAAATTAGAATTTTGAGGAAAAAACTTTGGATAATGGTGTACCAAACTAAATCCACCCAAAAGCCGTCACGAAAGAATTTTAATCCTTTTCGATAAGGATAAAAGCGTTCCATCAAGACGATAAAAATCATCCAACATATTAGTATTGAAGTGGTTATTGTAAGAATATCCATATTGGTATTTGTAAAAAAACTTTCCGAAAACAGTTAGCTCTCGGAAAGTAGTAAAAGGTTTTAATTAATGTGGTTTTGAGTCAAATAGTAATCTTCAATTTTAAACAGAATACTCCGCTGAAATATGTTTTCTCAACTTTTTCATCTGAGAAATTTCTGCTTCATAAACCTTCTTAACGCCATCGCCAGTGGCAATTTCAACGTCACGAATGTCTTTCACTAATCTTGCAAAGCCTTGTGGTTCAACGGATGCAGCGTGGTCAGAACCCCACATAGCACGGTCGAGCGTAAAGTGGCGTTCTACAAAGGTTGCTCCTAATGCAACTGCCGCTACCGTTGTTGAAAGTCCAGTTTCGTGTCCAGAATAGCCAATTGGCGTGTCAGGGAACATTTCGCCCAAAGTACGAATCATGTTCAAATTTAACTCCTCTGGCTTACACGGGTACGCAGACGTTGAGTGAGCAATCATCAAAGGATAATCTGGGTTAAATTCACGGATATAATTTACCGTTTCAACGATTTCAATTTGCGTTGACATCCCCGTTGAAATCATAAACGGACGACCCGTTGCCAAGATTCTATCAATTAATTCAAAATCCGTCAAAGAAGCCGACGCTAATTTGTACATAACAGGATTGAAATGTTCTAAGAAATCAACCGATTCTACATCCCACGGTGAAGCAAACCAATCAATATTATTCTTTTTGGCATATTGGTCGATTTCAGAATATTCTAAATTACCAAATTCCGTCTTACGTTTATAGTCGATATACGACATTTTTCCCCAAGGCGTATCACGTTGAATTTCCCATTGGTCTAAAGGAACACATAATTCTGGCGTTCTTTTTTGGAATTTTACCGCATCAGTTTTGGCAATTGCACCCTCTTTAATTAACTGTTTTGCAATGTCCAATGAGCCATTGTGATTGATACCAATTTCGGCAATAATGTAGCAAGGTTGACCCTCACCAATGATTCTTCCAGACGATAGTTTAATATTTTTCATACAAAGAAGCCCCCTGACCCCCAAAGGAGGACTTTTTAAGTTTAGGAAAATCATGCCTCGGGAATCAACGACATGATGTGAGTGTTTTATTATATTTTTGAAGCGATAATTAATTCAGCAAATTCTCTAAAACAGCCTTCTCCACCTTTAGTTTCACAGAGGTAATGGGCAACGTTTTTGGTAAAACTGATGGCATCGGCAGGACAGGCAGTTAAGCCCACTTTTTGCATTATTTCAATATCATTTACATCGTCACCGATATAAGCGATATTTTCTGGAAGCAGATTTCTACTACGCATGATTTGTTCCAATACCAAAACCTTATCTTTAATTCCGAGATGAAGTTCCGTTATTTTCAATTTTTCGGCTCTTTTAGCCACCGAAGGAGAAAGTTCCCCTGTGATAATTCCGGTTTCAATATTGGCTAATTTGCGAAGTCTTTCAACGCCCATGCCATCACGGATATTGAACTTTTTTAAGACTTCCCCATTTTCACCGTAGTAAACCCCTGCATCGGTCAGCACGCCATCACAATCGGTTAATAAGAGTTTTATTTTACGAGCTTTCTCTTGTAATTCTTCTGTCATTGTTTCGTTGTTCGATTTTCGTTGTTCGATTTTCGTTATTTGATATTCGTTGTTCGATTTTTGTTATTTGATATTCGTTGTTCGATTTTCGGTTACAAACATCGAACAACGAAAACCAAGCATCGAAGATTAAATCGCCGTCCAGCCCCCGTCCACGATGAGGTTTGCTCCAGTCATGTAAGCGGACGCATCGGAAGCTAAAAATAATAAAGCCCCTTGATAATCAGTGGGTTGAGCCATTCTACCGAGTAAGGTTTTAGCCGAATAATTTTGCGTAAAAAACTCGTCTTGTGAGTTTTCAACGCCACCTGGAGACAAAGTATTTACTCGCACACCACGATTTCCCCAATAAGCCGCCAAATAGCGAGTAAAATTCACGATTGCTCCTTTGGTAGTTGGATAAGCGGGTGATTTGAAAAAAGTCTGTTCGCCGTCTTTATTCTTGTAAATACTTTGGTCAGGACCAACAATTCCGTAAGTTGAAGCCACATTAATAATGCTTCCCGAACCTTGTTGAGCCATGGGTGTTCCAAAAATTTGTGAGCAAAGAAATACGCCTAATACATTAACTTCCAATGATTTACGAAAGGATTCTAAAGGGTATTTTTCAAAAGCAGATAATTCGGCTGCCATTTCTGGATTCTCGAACATATCATTGATTGCGGCATTATTTACCAAAATATCAATTGTTCCAAATTGGGCTAAAATCCCTCTTTTAGCTTCTTCCAATGATTCCGAATTGGTTACGTCCAATTGAATTCCGATGGCTTTATTGCCCAAGCTCTTCGCAAAATTGGAAGGATTACTTGCCGTAATATCTGCAACCACTACATTTGCCCCTGCGGTGGCTAATGCTTCACAATGCTTTTTGCCAATCAGTCCCGTTCCACCTGTTACGATGGCGGTTTTTCCTTCTAAAGAGAATAATTGTGGAATTCTCAACGATGGACTATTTATCTGTTTTTCCATTGAATTTGATATTCGTAAATTGATGTTTGTGATTCGATGCGACCGTCGCTCGGTTCGGGTCAAAAACGAACATCGAACCGAG
>JANPGQ010000295.1:0-15928 GCA_031423975.1 Cytophagales bacterium
ACCTTCCAATGGCGGTGTAACCTGGGTTAGTCTTTTTAGTGGGGTTCAAATCATCTAACATTTTGTGTCCGTGGTCGGGACGAAAAGGAAGTCTGAAATCAGGTCTTGCTTCCGAAATTCTTCGTTTTTGTTCCGTCAATAATGCCTTCATCACGGCGTACATATCTACGTCTCCCGCTAAGTGGTCGGCTTCGTAAAAATTCCCTAATTCATCTCTTTTCGTAGCTCTCAAGTGGACAAAATTGATTCTATCGCCCATTCTTTCTATCATTCCCGCCAAATCGTTATCTTCACGCACACCGTAACTACCCGTGCAGAAACACAATCCGTTGTGCTTACTTTCGTAGGCTTCGAGCAATTGTTTGGCATCACTTTCGGTACTTACTACACGTGGCAAACCCAATATTGGAAACGGAGGGTCATCGGGGTGAATGGCTAATAAAATACCTGTCTGTTCAGCTACTGGCGTTATTTCTTTCAAAAATGCGTAAAGATTTTGACGTAAAGTAGCATCGTCAATATTGTTATATGTTTTCAAAACCTCCGCAAATTCTTCAATCGTAAAAGCCTCTTCGCTGCCTGGCAATCCCGCAATAATATTTCTGACAAGTTTCTGAATATCAGCTTCTTGAGCATTGTCTATCCATTTTTTTGCGGCTTCAATTTGGGTTTCTGAATACGCCCTTTCAGCATTTTCTCGTTTCAAAATATACAGTTCAAAAGCACAAAATTCGGTGGCATCAAATCGAAGTGCTTTTGAGCCATCGGGCAGTTCAAAATCTAAATCAGTACGGGTCCAGTCTAATACGGGCATGAAATTATAACAAATAGTATCAATGCCACACGCCGCCAAATTGATGATACATTGCTTATACGTTTCAATGTGTTGAATATAATTGCCAGTCCGTTTTTTGATGTCTTCATGCACGGGTACACTCTCCACGACCGACCACGTTAAGCCAGCGGCTTCAATAATATTTTTTCGTTCCTGAATTTCAGAAACCGTCCAAACTTGTCCATTTGGAATATGATGCAAAGCCGAGACAACGCCCGTAGCTCCTGCCTGACGAATATCCGAAAGGCTTACGTTATCGTTTGGTCCAAACCAACGCCATGTTTGTTCTAATGCCATGTTTTTAGTGAAATATTCTCTTTATTGATTGTTTTTTCTTTTACTATCAAAGAGGAAAAGTCCTTAAATTTACTTCCAAATTAATTTTTTATCCTAAAAAAGAAAAAATGAATCTTGCCCAAACCATTCCAGAACGTTATTCACAATTAGAATTTAAGCCTATTATTGAATGGATTGGTGGTTCAGAAGAACGCTTTGCGGAATTGATGGAAGTGTTTTTTGATGGAAATACTCGTAAAAATCAGTACGCTGCCAGCATCATGATTCACTGTGTGGATAAATGGAATTATCTGCTCAAACCGCATTTGGAAAGACTGATTTTAAACCTTCAAAATCCGAATCTACATGATGCCATCAAACGCAATACGGTTAGAGTTTTGCAGGATGTTGAAATCCCAAAAAAACTGCACGGAACGATGGCAGATATTGCTTTTGCTTACCTCCAAAATCCCTCAGAAGCCATTGCCATCAAAGTTTTTTCGATGACGATTGTGTATAGTCTCACTAAAAAATATCCAGAACTAAAGGATGAGCTACGGTTTATTTTAGAAGAACAAATGCCTTTTCAATCGGCAGGGTTTCGGAGCCGGGCGGGAAAGATTTTGAGGGGGATTTAGTAAGTTGTAGAACTTTCAATCTCATAAAAACAATTACTGATACTTATTTACTATAAACTGTCCCAAACTGTCTCCCCAGTTACCAATTCTTGCGAATTTTGATTCAAGATTCGATGAATAAAACCATTTTCAATAGCTTGGCTTTGCGTAACAATCTTATCACCCAAAACGCTTTCATTCTTGAAAATTAGGTCAATTGATAGCATTTTACCGTTATTCAACAATTCCACAGGCACACTTTCCATCAACCATTCTACGTATTTTGTATTATTGGTATGTTGATTAGAATCTATATCATGCCAACGAATATCAAAGCGTTTTTCGGTTTGGGCATCCGTTACCGCAGGAATTTTGCCTGATACTTTTTGTACGGGGTTTTCTTCGGGGTGTGTGGGCGTAATGGCACGCATCCAGTCGGGTACGGAGGTAATTCTTCTTCGCACAATATCCATCAGTCCAAATACACTATTGGCTCTGATTATCTCTATGCCAGCTTCGTCAAATATCTTAAAATCACGATGATAGAAATATTTATCAACTTCCTGAACGTAAGTTTTTACTGTTACAGTTTCGTCGTAATTGGGCAAACGGTCAATCCAGATTTTGAGCCGTGAAAGTATCCATGAAATATTGTGTTGGGCTGATAATTCGTGAACGGAGACATTGGCAACTACTGAATGTCGCCAAGCCATTTCTTGTAATAAACCATTGAGAGCAGGAATGGTCAATTGGCTTCGGGCATCAACTTCAGTAATGCGGATTCGGTATTGTTCGGTTATGAAATGCAAGTTTTTTTAGTGATGAGTTATGAACGATGAGTTGTGAGTTGTGGATAGCGTACAATAAATTTACTCATCATTTATCATCGCTACGGCGAACCGTTCATAACTCATCAGTACTTTTAATTTCCTCTCTTTAAGTCAGACATGAATTTTTGTCTTGAAATCCCCTCGGTTGGAGCGTCTTCGTAGGCTTTTTTGTAGCCTGTTTTCTTCAAATCACCATTTTTTACAGACTTAATAAAATTTGCCCAAGCAAACGGATTTGTAAATGCCATTAATGGGCTTTGGACAAAATTGCGGTTTGCCATGCTGTAGGTCATTTGGTCAGAGAAGTTTCTGAAATTACCATTGCCACTCAAACCCGCTTGCAAAGCCAACACATTCAATTTTGATTGTTCTAAGTTTTTCTCTAAGGCTTTTCGCCCCGCTTCATTTTCCAACTTCATCTCAATAAATGCCTTTTTGAATGCCTCCTCGGTATTGTACGGATAAACTTTTACCTCCGCCAACATCGTAACCTGCTCCGCCATGTGAATAATGGCACTTTGCGTTTGCTCATTAACCCGTGGAATAATGTAGTATTTTTTCTTGAAACCCACATACGTAAAAACCAAACTATCACCTGGATAAACGTAAATCGAAAAATCTCCCAAATCGTCAGTCAAAGTTCCTCTACCCGACTGTGGGTTGAAAACGTAGGCATTGGGCAGAAAATCTGAGGTGCGGTCAGATACTACTTTCCCTGTGAAGATAACGGATTTGTCTTGTCCTTGTCCAAATATTGAACTATTGGCAAATAGCGAAACACACATCAAAAGTATGCTCAAACGTAGCCATTTAGCCTTGTTTGGAGTGTGTAAAAATATATTTTGAGTTGTTGAAACCATCTTTCAAATTTATGAACTGTAAACTTACTTAAATTAACGTTTTGATTCAATAAATGGTTGTGGGTTTAACAGATTTTAACGTAATTGTAATGTGAGCAATTACGAAAACAGCTTCAAAAAAGTAATAATAAATGGAATGGATAATAATAGTCCGTCAAATCTATCTAAAAAACCTCCATGCCCTGGAATAGTAGAAGCAGAATCTTTGATTTTTATACTGCGTTTGAAAAGGGATTCTACCAAGTCACCATACGTTCCTGCCACTACAATGATTGCCCCGCAACCAAACCATTGCCAAGGTTCGAGGTCAAGAAAAAATTTGGACAATACAAATGACACAATCATCGAAGCAATGAACCCACCTACACTACCTTCCCAAGATTTTTTGGGAGAAACTCGCTCAAATAATTTCGTTTTTCCAAACTTAGTTCCCGCAAAATATGCCCCAGTATCACTCGCCCACAAAAGAAATAAACACCCTAATGGACGTTGCCAGCTATATCTGTACGTTAGGAATGCCAAGATTATTAACAAAGCAAAAGGTAATGCTACATAAATTACGCCCAAAAATGTGTAGGCAATATTCCTAAAAGGTTTGTCGTCTTTGGCTTTGTATAATTTGATAAAGAAAATTAAAGCCATCAAGGGCGAAAGTACATAATAATTGGATTCAGGAATTAATCCTTTTTCGATAAGAAATGATACTGAGACCAAAATAAATCCGCAGAAAGTTCCGTAGTAAGTCAAGGGTTCATTTCCGTTGAGTCCCAAAAGTTTATAGAATTCTAATTGTGCCAAAATAGCGATGATGGCAAACAATCCGTAGAAAGTCCAGTCGCTATAGACAATACAGAATATCAGAAAAGGTACGGCTATTACCGCCGCAATTACCCGCTGTTGCAGGTTGGTCATTGATCGTAATTTTTCGTTCATATATTGTTGTGGCTTTTAGCTATCGGCGGTCGGCGGTCAGCTTTTAGCATCTTTTTTAGTTTAATTTGATTTGATTGCCGAATGCTGATGGCCCTAATCCAGTCCTCCTTCGTTTTCTAATAAAAATTTTGCCAAAACAGCATCTTGCATGGGTACATGGACTTCGCAAAGCCCGAACAGATAAGAGCTGTCTTGTTTATTCAAAACTACCGCCTCTATTTGATGTTCATCAAACAAAAATGCTTTGGCTAATTGGGCTTTTATGGGACTTTGCGTTTCGTAAATTTTCTTCCAAGACATATTTAATTTGAGAATTTGGAAATTGGTTAATTTGAAAATTCCCACCAGCCACGAATCAAACTTTCAAATTTTTAGGTTGAGCGTACTTTTGATAGAAAAACCTCAATATCAATACCGTCAATAAAAGTGAACCTAATGCTGCTGTTAATGGTACAGATTCTGTTGATTCAATATCCACCTTCACGGTTTTATTTTTATAAAGATACACCATCAAAAGCGTAAAACCATTATTGACAATGTGGGCAAACATGGGAACCCACAGATTTTTTGTCCAAAAGTACAAATAGCCAAATAATGCCCCCAAGAACATTCTGGGCAAGAAACCATAAAATTGAAAGTGAATAAAACTAAACCAAAAAGCCGCAAACCAAATAGCCACGTGCGGATTACCAAAAGCACGAAAAGCTATATTTTGCAAAACGCCTCTAAACATCAATTCTTCACTGATTCCAGCCAAAAGTGCTACCACCACCAAAGCAACAATTAATTGAGAGGGATTCTTGAAATCGGTCAAAAACTTCGTCATTTCTGCCGCACTATCTTCGCTTGCTTTCATCCATTGTTGTATGGCTTTCATGGATTCGGGTAGTGCTAATTTTTGGTTTAATTCAATAAAAATAGCATCAAATGGCATGAAACCAATTACCAAAATACCTACTAATAAAAGTATAGGAAGTGAAGTTTGTCGAAAACTTAAATCATGAATTGATTGTTTTTCAATCAACACCCAAAAGAAAAAAGCCGCCCCAATGAATGGAATGGGCGTTGAAAAGGTTTGGAGAGCCATAATGGCATCGTACATATTGGGATAATCATGTAGATGTTTCTGAAATTCAGCGACTTCTGTGTAGGGCATACCAGTCATGTGCATGAAAAAGAATAGTCCAATACCACCGCCAACTACCATAAAAACGAGTGTCAGTCCAATCAAAATCATGAATTTGGAAAGAAATGGAAGGTCAGATTGTGCTTTATTTTTAGCGAATTGTGTCATAATGGTTGTAAATTTACGCAACAATTGATAATTGACAATTAATAATGGACAGTTGCCAATGAATAATTGAAAATTACACAGAGAAAAAATTATCAATCATCAACTGTTAATTATCAATTGCAAAAAATATGGTTAAAATAAAAAATATAGAATTAGGAGACTTTCCTTTGTTGTTAGCTCCGATGGAGGATGTTTCTGACCCTCCTTTCCGTGCCGTATGCAAGGCAAACGGGGCGGATTTGATGTACACCGAATTTATTTCTTCGGAAGGCTTAATTCGTGATGCTGCAAAATCGGTTCAGAAATTAGATATTTTTGAATACGAACGACCCATTGGTATTCAATTGTTTGGTTCGGATATTGAAACGATGCGGGTTTGTGGTAAAATTGCCTCCGATGCTGGTCCCGATTTGGTGGATATAAATTACGGTTGCCCCGTGAAGCAAGTGGCTTGCAGGGGTGCGGGTGCGGCTCTTTTGCAAGATATTCCCAAAATGGTCTTGATGACCAAAGCCGTGGTAGAATCTACGCATTTGCCCGTAACTGTAAAAACTCGTTTGGGTTGGGATGATACCACCAAAAATATTGAAGAAGTAGCCGAAAGACTACAAGACATTGGCATTGAGGCTCTTACGGTTCACGGACGTACACGAGCCCAGCTATACAGAGGTAATGCCGACTGGACTTTAATTGCTAAAATCCGAGAAAATCCAAGGATCAGAATTCCGATTTTTGGGAATGGCGATATTGATTCTCCTGAAAAGGCTTTGGAATATCGTAACCGTTTTGGCGTGGATGGCATCATGATTGGACGTGCTGCCATTGGCTATCCTTGGATTTTTAACGAAATAAAACATTTCTTAAAAACAGGCACTCATTTAGCGCCTCCCACTATCGACGATCGTATTGATGTGTGTAGAAAACACTTAGATTTCAGTATTCGTTGGAAAGGGAATCACGTGGGCATCGTAGAAATGCGTCGTCATTATTCCAATTATTTTAAAGGAATTCCACATTTTAAAGAATTCCGAATGAGGTTGGTTACGTCTTTGAATTATCAGGAAATTCTTGAAATTTTAGAAGAAGTTTCTGTTTTTTATAATCAGGAAGAAATGATATTTTCAGTAAACAGTGAACAATTATCCCCTATCAGTTAAGGTGTTACGGTAATTTTGTGGAAGGCTTCGTTTTGAAACGAAGCCTTCTGTTTTTAGGCGTATTAACAGTTTTTGACACCTATAAAACCCTTATAATGAACCATTTATGCTTTTTTGAAATTCTTAGGCAATACAAAATCTTTATTCAGCGTAATACCCAATAAGAACATTAGACTTACTCCCACAATAAAAACAGGTATTATGAACAGAACAGAATTTTTGAAAAAAGGCTTTGGCAGTCTCGTTGGCATGACGGCTATTATTCCAATAATTAACGCTTGTAAATCAACAAGTATAGACCCTACTACTACTTCTACAAGCACCACCACCACAGGCTCAACCAATGGTAGTTCTTCAAGCAATTGCTCTGTAACTCCAAGCGAAACAGAAGGGCCTTTTCCAACAAAAATTCCAGCTAATTTTGTATTAAAAGACATTCGTTCAGACAGAACGGGAGTAGCTTTTTCTATCAATATTGTTATCAAAAATAGTAATAATAGTTGTAATACTTTGGCGGGTGCGTTGGTGGATATTTGGCATTGTGATAAAGACGGATATTATTCTGAATACGGAGGTAGCGGAATGCAATCAGCAGACTTTACGAAAGTGGATTTCTTGCGTGGAAGACAAGTAACCGATGCCAATGGTGCAGTAGGTTTTACGTCAATTTTCCCAGGATGGTATTCGGGAAGAGCGCCCCATATTCACGTACATATTTATAATGCTACTGGCAAATCTTTATTGGTTACACAAATTGCCTTTCCTAAAACTGTCTGTGATGTAGTTTATACAACCGCCACTAAATTTTATACCAAAGGAACGCAAGACACCACCAACGAAAAAGATAACGTTTTTAGTGATGGATATACTACTGAATTGGCTACGTTGTCTGGAAATATTACCGATGGTTATATCCTCACGCATACGATTGTGGTGGCGGGGTAATATATGAATCGTAAAGCACAAATCTATTTAGCCGACCAACGGGGATGTTCGCAAACGGATATTTTCAGGAGTTTTCATACGCTCAATTTTGGGAATTATGTAGCTGAAGGTCGTGAAGTGTTTGGCAACTTACAAGCCTTTAATGACGATACACTCAGTGCTAAACATAGTCTAAAAATACAATTATCAGAAAGCAGTATTGTCATTATAATTCCTGTTATTGGCGGATTAGAATATAATAATACGCTACAAAATGGCTTTTTAGAAGCTGGAAAGGGCTTAATGCTTTCGACACAAAAAGGAATGGAGTACGAAATTATTAATCCTTACGAAAATGAGTATATTAATTTTGTACAAATTTGGCTAAAGAATAACTTCCAAGAGTCTGACCCAACATTAGAAGAATTTGGTTTTGATTTAAACCAAAAAAATCAGCTTCATGCTATTTTTTCAGTAAATGGCCAAGACGGATTTATTGGAAAATATGAAGGGCGAAAAAAAGAAGAATATATCCTAAAAAATCCAGAAAACGGGGTTTTTGTATTCGTAATTGATGGTACTTTTGAGGTGCAAGATAGACTATTACAAGCCCGTGATGGATTGGCAATATCGGGTATTGAAATGATAGATTTTGAAGCACTTTCAGATGGGGCGGTGATACTTTTAATTTCGGTAAAAAGGTGAACGGTACACGGTGAACGGTTTCGGCTTTAAAATATTAATGGTTATCTCACAGCACTATTTCATTTTATTTTCCTCAAAACTGTGTACCGTATGCCGTTCACCATTTACCGTGTACCGTTCACCTCTTTCACCCCAAAACCTCTTTTATTACTTTTCCATGCACATTGGTCAATCTGAAATTTCTACCTTGAAAAAGATAGGTAAATTTCTCATGGTCGAAGCCCAAAGTGTGCAAAATAGTTGCCTGTAAGTCGTAGGTGGATGTTATTCCCGAAATTCCTGCGTAACCAATGGGGTCAGTTTCTCCGTGGGTATAACCTTTTTTGATGCCACCACCCGCCATCCACATCGTAAAAGCATCGGTGTGATGGTCCCTTCCTTTCGATAACTGCACTTTCCCCTCCCGATTTTCTTGCATGGGCGTTCTGCCAAATTCTCCGCCCCAAACTACCAAAGTTTCGTCTAATAATCCACGCTGTTTCAAGTCTTTCAACAAAGCGGCGGTGGCTTGGTCGGTGGATTTACATTTATTTTTCAAGGCTTCATTTACGTTATTATCTTGGGCGTTTCCGTGCGAATCCCAACCCCAGTCGAAAAGTTGAACAAACCGCACACCATTTTCTACTAACTTTCTGGCTAAGAGGCAGTTATTAGCAAAACTTTCTTTGCCAATTTCCGTTCCGTATAGTTCATGAATGTATTGCGGTTCGCCTTTTATATCCATCACTTCGGGTACGGAAGTTTGCATTTTGAAAGCCATTTCGTACTGCGAAATACGGGCTAAGGTTTCGGGGTCTTGAAATTCTTCGTATTGTTTTTTATTTATTTCGTTAATGGCATCAATGGATGATTTGCGTAAGTCTCGGTTCATACCATCAGGGTCTGAAATAAACAACACAGGGTCGCCTTCCGAACGGCATTGTATACCCTGATAGACGGAAGGCAAAAAGCCACTTCCCCAAGCCGATTTACCTGCATCGGGATTTTTCCCGCCCGAAGCCAACACTACATAACCAGGCAAATTCTGATTCTCCGAACCCAAACCATACGTTACCCACGAACCCATAGCAGGACGACCCAAACGAGGCGAACCCGTGTGCATCAGCAATTGGGCAGGGGCATGGTTGAACTGGTCGGTACTCATGGCTTTCAAGAAAGTTACTTCATCGGCAACTCCTTGTAAATGAGGCAAATAATCAGAAACCCAAGCGCCACTTTGTCCATTTTGTTTAAAATTTGCCTGACTCCCCAACATTTTGGGAACACCCCGAATGAAGGCGAATTTCTTGCCCGATAAAAAAGATTGCGGACAGTCTTGCCCATCCATTTTTTGGAGTTCGGGCTTGTAATCAAATAGTTCTAATTGTGAAGGAGCGCCCGCCATGTGAATATAAATCACCGATTTTGCTTTGCCCAAAAGCGGAGGATTTTTGGGAGCAAAAGGATTCAAAACGTTAGCTGAATTATCGACAGGAGCATTACTTATGCCACAATTTTGCAACATAGACCCCATCGCCACCAAGCCAACACCCGTTGATATTTGCTTCAAAAAATGCCTACGAGTTTCGTATTCAAGCATTTGTTGATGTGCTTCTTGAAATATTTTCATCTTTCAGTCAAAGTTCAGTACTAAACTTATAAATTTAAGCATATTTTCAACACAATATTATCTAAAATAATCTTTTAATATTAATAGGGGAAAACTCAATC
Source organism: Cytophagales bacterium (assembly GCA_031423975.1). Lineage (GTDB taxonomy): Bacteria > Bacteroidota > Bacteroidia > Cytophagales > Spirosomataceae > Arcicella. Next base: position 10,142 of record JANPGQ010000295.1, read on the forward strand.
TAAACTGTCCTCCTCCAGATAAGCTAACGTAATACCACAAAATTATACTCAACCATGAAACATTATCTACTTCTCATTCTCTTCACTTTTTTGTATTTCAATATTAATGCCCAAGCGTTGGTTTCTGATTCTATTGCCATTGACTCTAAACTACTTTTGGGCAATTGGGGCTTCGACTACGCTGATTATCAGGACGGTACACTCGTAAGAGACGATTATGTGGTGAGAAGTACGGCTACGATGTTGTCATTTCGGAAAGCAAAAGCAGTAACCGCCATGTACCACGCCACCGCCGCAACTATGATTTATTCACTTTTGAACGATAAACTTACGGTTGGGAGTAGTAGTTATCGAATTGAAAAACTTACTAAAAATAAACTTATTTTTACGGCGTGGGATGATGTTGCCAAAGAAAGTTATAAAGTGCTTCGCTTTCATTATTTGGCTACTAAGGAGTCTTCTGAAAAATACTTTTTACGAAAATTTGTGCAACCCAACATCAGAATAAAACCTAATGGTGATACGGCGTATGCTTTTAGTGAAGACTTTTTCCCGCATTTTATCGCCAAGTTTGAAGGTTACAGGGTCAATTACGAATTCGATAATTTTGGAGCTGTTTTTCAGACTTCATACCAAGCCATAGAAAAGGCTTTTAATTATCCTGAAAAGCAAAAAGGGCATTTTAGCATTCAATTTGACATTACAAAAACGGGGCAGATTACTGACATAGAAATTAAAGAATCATCCGATTCAGCGTATAATAATCAACTAATAAGGGCTTTGACATCCACTTCAAAATCTTGGAAAAATGCAGAGTTTGGCAATAAACCTGTGGCAGTACAATTCAATTATATCTTTGATTATCAGGGAAAGGATGAGGAGGAAAATACTTCTTTTGACGAAACCGCTTACGAGAGTTTAATGGAACGTGCCAATAATTTTTTCGTAAAACAGAATTACGAAAAAGCCGTAAAATTATACACCAAATGTATTTTGATGACCGATGATGCCGTGGATGCACTATACAAAAGAGCGGATTGTTATTTCACGGTCAGTGCCATAAAAAATGCCTGCTCAGATTGGAATTATTTAGCAGGGAAAGGGCATAAACGTGCCGAGGGACTTTATTTGAAGCATTGTATGAAGTGAGGGCTTTCGGCAATTAGCTGTCAACTATTGGCTGGAAGACACTCGTTCGAACTAAAAAAAATCATTTTGCCCAAGTAGGAGTTGGAGTTTTTTCATCGAATAATTCGTCAATATAATATTTTCTACGTGCGGTTTTATCACAGTCTCCATTGCCCGTGATGTCATATTCACAGGGGCTGTATGGATTATCGTTGCGGGTGGTCATAATACTGGCGACTGCACCGTTGGGCAAGAGATTATCTTTATGAGCAATCCGTCCGAGCCAACAATGTCCTAATTCGTGAAAAATCAAGGTTTCACGGTTCAATTCTTTAGCAGATGTCCAGCAAATACTATTTTTGACAATCGTAATTTTCTTCTGGGCTTTATCGGGATTGTTAGTTGCCTGTAAACATTGCCCACAAGCATCCCCCTGCGAGGCAGTGCCAAACTCCGCCAAAAGATTCTCCTTCTTAATTTCAAGCCCCCTAATTTTAGCCTCCTCAATAAATTTATCCACATAAACCTCAATCTCCTTTGGCACTTGATACATAATGGTAGGTGCAACCGCCGTATCAGTTTTGCAGGCGATAATTTGGAGGGTTAGGAGTATGTAGAGGAGGGGATTTTTCATGAGGTGAAATTAGCGGAAATTTTTGAATTTGTTTATCTTTTTTGATTGTACAAAATTAAAAACCTGATTGGTCTAATGACTAAAATAATTTTGTGACTTGATTTTATATTTCTTAATTTGATTTTATATTTCTTGTAGTTATAAAGATAGAAAGTAAGATATGGGTATTTTTGTATTTGGAAAATGTAATTAAATGTTAAAAAAATAAAAGGTTAAGATACGATTTTCATTTATTTGCGACATTAGCATTATTGTAAAAACTCTACTAAATAAACAATGGCAATATATAAATTAGAACAAAAATTAGACTTTATAAAAGAATTTCCATTCAAATATGAAAAGGAAATCCAAACTATAATTGAGAAAAATTTAAACACACTTTTGCATCTTGACTTCATACGAACAGAGTTTGCATTAAATAATTTTCGTATTGACACATTAGCATTCGACAGAGAAAATAAATCATTTGTAATTATAGAATATAAACGAGACAAAAATTTTAGTGTAATTGACCAAGGTTATGCTTATCTATCTTTAATGCTAAACAACAAAGCTGACTTTATTTTAGAATTTAATGAAAGTCAGTCAACAACATTAAAACGAAATGACGTTGACTGGACACAATCAAAAGTGATTTTTGTTTCACCATTTTTTACAAACTACCAAAGAGAAGCAATCAATTTCAAAGATTTGCCTATTGAACTCTATGAAATAAAACGCTTTGAGAATGAAACAATTTCATTTGAACAAATTCAAAAATCTTCTGCAAAAGAAAGCATTAAGACAATTTCAAGAAATGATGAAATAGTTGAAACTGTTAGTAAGGAAGTAAAAGTTTATACAGAACAAGACCATTTGCAAAAAGTGGACTTTGAAACAAGAGAATTTTATGAACAGGTAAAAGAAAGGCTTGTTGGACTTGAGGATAACGTAACGACACAGCCCAAAAAACAGACAATTGGTTTCAAAATTAATAATAATGTTTTTTGCGATATTGTGCTACAAGGAAAAGGTTTGAAAATTTATGTTAATATGAAAAGTGGAGATTTAGAAGATCAAAAGAAAATTGCAAGAGACGTTTCAAATGTAGGACATTGGGGAAATGGCTCATACGAAATCAAACTTACAGACTTAGACGACATCGACTATGTTATAAGTTTACTAAAACAATCTTTACGAAAAAATAAATAACAACTCACTCTTTCATCACAAATTCATCCAAATTCAAAATCGCTGTGGCTACCATGGTTTTTGCGGCTAAATCGGGGAGGTTTTTGGGGATATTGTGGTCGTCGGGGCAGTAGCCTGTGAATTTCATGGCTTCGGTGGGTTTGGTGGTGTATTGTTTGAGAGATTTTTCATATAAGTTTCTTAAAATCAATAATTTATCCTTTGAAATTTCTTTCGACATTGCCCATTGGTATCCTTTGCTAATTTGAGCGTTTATATCCATTTTTTCTTGACTCATTCGCTTGGCAAAAAATCTGGCACATTCCACGTACACGGGGTCATTTAGGGTCGTGAGGGCTTGTAGGGGCGTGTTAGTACGTAGTCGTCTTGCCAAACAAACCTCACGGCTTGTTCCGTCAAATGTTACCATTGAAGGGTAAGGACTACTCCGACGCCAATACGTGTATAAAGCACGGCGGAATTGGTCTTCACCATCGGCTAAATTCCAACTTATACCACTGTATGGAGCTCCCCAAATGCCTTCGGTTTGATAGGGCATGACGCTTTTCCCGTACATTTTATAACTCAAAATTCCACTCACCAGTAAGGCTTGGTCACGTACTTGTTCTGCCGATAAACGTACTCTTGGTCCACGAGCAAAAAAGCGATTGGCGGGGTCTTTTTCTAAGAGTTCTTTGTTGGCTTTTGAGTCTTGCTGATAGGTTGCCGAAAGTACAATTTCACGCAATAATCGCTTGGGTTGCCAGTTGTATTCCTTCATAAATTTGACGGATAGATAATCCAACAAAGGCGGATTTGAAGGTATAAATCCCTGAGTGCCAAAGTCTTCTTGGGTTTCTACCAAGCCCGAACCAAAAAGTTGTTCCCAAAAACGATTGACTGCCACCCGTGCCGTCAATGGATTTTGTTCACTGCCCATCCACATAGCCAAACCCAAACGGTTTTTGGGAAATTCTTTGGGCAAACCACCGAATAAAGTAGGAATATTAGGCTGAACTTCAGCTCCTTTTACCGTCCAAGCACCACGCACAAAAACGTTGGATTTTCTATGTAAATTCTGGGGGTTTTCATCCATAATTAACGTAACGTCCGTACCCATTTTTACCAATCGCCAAAACTCATTTTGCATGGCTATACTTTCGGGTTTTTCTTTGGCGGGAAAATCACTGATGAAACCAAACCAATCAAACATTATGACATAGTCTTGTTTGCCTTTCATCAAAGGATTTTTCACACTAAAGTATAAATTACGAATTCCCTTAATATCCTGAATATCAAAGCGTTCTACTGACCAACCTTTAGTAGTATCTACATTTATGGACTTCAAAATTAGCCCATCGGGTTTGTCTAATCTTATAGTCAGATTACTGCCTAATTTTCCACAACTTAATCGAATCAACAACTGAGTTTTCCCGTTCAAATCTACATTTTTCAAGCGTGCCGAACCGCCATTTTGAATACCCAAAAACTTGGTATCTGATAGTTCTGATTTCACAAATTCATCGCAAGAAACGGAGTTGTATGTCGGTTGCCAAGTCTTCAAAAACTTGTCGTATTCATGGGCTTTTTGGAGCGAAGAATTTTGCTGAATCCAATTTTTGATAGAGGCAACTTTCTGAGCATCTTCATCTTTATACAACCTCAAATGTGGATAATCATCGTAGGTATCTTCATCACGGGTATTATTGAAAAATGCCATATATTTGTAATAATCTTCATGCCGAAAAGGGTCGTAGGGATGGCTGTGGCATTGAATACAGCCAAAAGTCGTGCCTTGGAGTGTCTCCCAAGTGGTATTTACACGGTCGAGAACGGCGGCAGTTCGGAACTCTTCATTATCCGTTCCGCCTTCGTCATTGGTCATGGTATTGCGATGAAAACCCGTTGCAATCAACTGATTATCCGTCGGGTTAGGCAATAAATCTCCTGCCAATTGTTCTTTTATAAATTGGTTGTAAGGCATATCCTGATTGAAAGCATCGATGACGTAATCTCGATATTTCCATATACTTCGTTGGTCGTCTCGTTCATAGCCTTTGGTGTCTGAATATCTGGCTAAATCCAACCACATTCCTGCCCATCGTTCACCATATTGAGGAGATTTTAAAAGACTATCTACCAACTTTTCGTAAGCCTTTTCTGATTTATCATTCATAAAATCAGCCATTTGCGTCTCGGTTGGCGGTAAGCCTGTGAGGTCCAGACATACTCTTCGCAAAAGAATAGATTTATCGGCTTGTTTGGCATAGTTAAGTCCCTCATCTTCCAATTTATCCGAAACAAAGTAATCAATATCGTTTCGTTCCCAACGTTCGCCAAAAAGTCCACTGAGTATTCCTGCAAACATATTTTTGTTAGGAACGCTGGGTAATTCGGGCGAAGTAAAAGCCCAATGTTCGCCCCATTTTGCTCCTTGATTTACCCATTTGGTCAAGAGTTCTATTTCCTCTTTTTTCAGAGGTTCAGCTTGATAGGGCATCCGTTCTTCGGGGTCTTTGTGAGTGAGTCGGGTGATAAAATCGGAATGTTTGGCATCGCCAGGAATGATGGCGTGAATACCCGATTTGGTTTTACCCAGAGCCTCTTCTCGGAATAAAACACTGAATCCCCCTTGCTTTTTCACCCCACCATGACAAGCGATACAGTGCTTGTTGAGAATTGGTTTTACCTCAGTGCTGTAATCAACCTCATTGCTATGTCCGATGATGGAAAACAACGTAAAACCACTCACAGCGAGTGCAGATGTATATAGGATTAATTTGTTGATACTCATGGACTTATCGGTTCATTGGGAATGGTAAAAGGTGAACGTTTTTTAGCTTAATTAATTTAGA
>JANPGQ010000296.1:0-15964 GCA_031423975.1 Cytophagales bacterium
AGATAAAATCATTGATATAGTTGAGATAGGTGGTTAATTCAAGGGTTATTTTTTCTTTTTGGTAGTTGGTGCTTAGGGATAAATTGTGGGCAACTTCGGGTTGGAGGTTGATATTTCCTTTTTCATAAGCGGCGGCTCCATGGTGGATTCCGTCCGAAAATAACTCGTTCATGTTGGGTGAACGCCATGCGTTGGCAAGGTTTAATTTGAAATTCAGGGCATCGCTGGGGGTATAATTTGCTCCAACGGTGGCGGATAAATTATTGAAATTGAAGGTATTATCAAAGTATTGTCCCGAAGAATTTAAACCAAATGCTTGGGCATTTCGGAAATCATAACGGAGTCCAGTTTCTACTTCCCAACGGTTTTTTACGTAACGTTCAATCAAGAAGATTCCACCCGTAAAAACTTGATAATTAGGGATTAATACGGTGTTTATCAAGGGTTTACGGAGTTCATAAGAGGATGAAAGATTTTCTTGATACAATCCGTTTAGTCCAATTGAACCGTTGATTTTCTTGAAAATGGCTTTATGGTCTAACAAAATTTCACCCGTGTAGGTAGTGAGTTTGAAGTTGAGGGTGTTTAATTGTCTATTGCCCCGTGGCACGTCGTATTCCAACCGCCAGTCGTACTGACGGCTTAGGGTTATTGTCCACTTTCCTATGTTTTCAGTGATGGCGAAAGTCTTGATTTTTAGTAAGTTGTGCGATAAATCTTGATTGGGTCGATTGATGTCATAGCTTGGTTCAGTAGGAGTATAGGCTTCATTGGGTCTTGGATTTTGGAGGGCATTATTCAAATCGGTCAAGTTGCCAATGTGCGAACCTAAAAAGATACCCAATTGAGTATCAAAATTACTAAAAAATAGTTCTGTTCCGAAGTGTGGTTTTTTGTAACCGATTGATAATGAGAAGTTTCGCTCTTGAATTCCCGTATTTGCCATGAAATAATCGGCAGTTTTTACGTCTCCGCCACGCTTGTATGTGCCTTGTACACGCCACGCAAATCCTTTCCAGGCGGAGATTCCTCCTTGTAAAATTCCAGAAAAAATGCCTTGCCGACCATTTGAAAATCCGATGGTATTGACCTCGCCGTGAATATTTGTAGAGTCTGGGAGAGGTGCTGGTTCGACCATAATTACACCTCCGATGGCATCTGAGCCGTATCTTACACCCAATGCACCTTTCACCACGGTCAATTTTGTGGCTACGAAGGGGTCAATTTCGGGTGCGTGTTCGCTGCCCCATTGTTGTCCTTCTTGTCGGATGCCGTTGTTAAGAATCAAAACTCGGTTGGAGTGTAATCCATGAATGACGGGTTTTGAAATGGAACTGCCTGTTTGTAGAGAAGTTACGCCCGTAATTGCTTTTAAGGATTCGCCCAAACTTTGCCCACGAGTTTGTTCAAGGGCTTGTCCTTCGAGGGAATTTTTGGTTTGGGTAATATTTTCTTCTTTTTTGCCCGTAACGATTACTTCCTGCAAATGCTCGTCTTTGTCTTCCAACGAAAAATCTGCATCGTGTTCTTGCGTTAGGTTTATTGCTACTTCAACTTTCTGAAAACCAACGGCCTGGCAAGTTAAAGTGTACTTTCCTTGGCATAAATTTTTGAAAAAATATTTTCCATCAGCATCGGCAAAGGTTGAGATATTGGTGCCTTTTAAATAGACTACTGCCCCTGGAACCGATTGATGAATGTCTTTTTCATGCACTACACCTTTGAGTGTACAATTACACACAGGGTTTTGGGCAAAAGTGGGAAACCAAGCGGTTAATATTATCGTAAATATAATGATGTGTTTCTTCATATATTCAAAAGATTGAATCACAAATGTAGTAATTTTTGTCAAATTTTGCAACAATGTTGCAAGTAATAAATTTGGAATGAACTTTCTGAAAGCTTAACAAACAGTTTTAATATTGATTGAAAAAGAGGTTTTCTGTTTAATATAAAATAGATTTCATTAAACATAATGCTAAAAAAAAATTGTTTAACGATAATGACTTTCTATTGAACAAGTTCAAAATATATGCAAATAGTTTATTAAATGGGTTATTTGGGCTATTTTGTAGATTTTATTTACATATTAAAATATATTTTTAAAAATAATTCAGATTTAATTTGGTTTTTTGTTTAATAATATGCTACATTTGTTAAACAAATTAACAACATCAAACCATTAAAATTATGACTGCCTTAGAATTCACATTCCATATAGGAAAGGTTTCTAAATCTTTGAAACCTTTCGCCATGAAACTCACTCGTGATTATGAAGAAGCGAATGATTTATTGCAAGATACTTTATTAAAAGCCTACACAAACCGTGATAAATATACGGAAGGCACAAACTTGAAAGCGTGGTTATATACCATTATGAAGAATACTTTTATCACCAATTATCAAAGAATGGTGAGAAAAAATACATTCATTGACACGTCTGATAATCTTCATTATATCAATTCTATTGAGAGTAGTACCGATAATATGGCGATTAGTACATTTGCGATGAATGATATCAACAAGGCAGTGGGTGCTTTGGAAGATGCTTACAAAACACCATTTATGATGCACTTTCGGGGATTTAAATACCATGAAATTGCGGAGAAATTAGACATTCCGATTGGAACTGTGAAGAACAGAATTCATATTGCGAGGAAGGAGTTGAAGGATAAGTTGTTTATGTATGCACATTCTAATTAGGCAGTTTTACCTCATAGGTATGTTAGAAAGGTTAGGTTTTAGAGAAAATATATATTAAATAGTTGATTTTTAGGAGAATACGCTTCATCAACGAACTCCGATTAACTATTACGAAGGCTATAATTGATTAGTTTTTTGACGGTTCGACGAGAAGAAAGTTACAAAGAGTCGGGCATCAATAGCTATGTTAAAGATTATAATTGATTAGTTTTTTGGTTAACAGAAGAAGGTTACAAAGAGTCGGGCATTTTGTCCGACTTTTTTGTTTTTTTTACCACATAGATAAGATAGGGAGGTTAGGAATTTAGAAATGAAGGCTATAATTGTTTTTACAATAACAATCATAGAAAATAATACATTCGATTTTGATTTATCAAACAAAGGCTTTTTATCTTTGTTAATAGGTTATAAGGAAAAAATACATGAAAGTAATAGTTATTGGTTCGGGGTTTTCAGGTTTGGCGGCTGCTACAAGTTTGGCGGATAAAGGGCATGAAGTAGTGATTTTGGAAAAAAATACCGTGGCGGGTGGTCGTGCGAGGGTATTTGAGGCTGATGGTTTCACTTTTGATATGGGTCCGAGTTGGTATTGGATGCCTGATATTTTTGAGAATTATTTTGCCCAATTTGGGAAAAAACCTTCCGATTATTACGATTTAGTACGTCTTGACCCGTCTTATGCCGTGATTTTTGAGGAAAATCAAACCGTCAATCTTCCTGCGGGCGTAGATAAATTAGGAGATTTGTTTGAGTCAATGGAAATGGGAAGTCGGGCGAAATTTCAAGAATTTATGCGTCAGGCTCAATACAAATATGAGGTGGGGATTGGGAATTTTGTTTGGAAACCTTCACGCAGTATTACCGAATTTTTGAGTTTAAAATTGTTGTATGACGTAACTCGATTGGATGTTTTTCAATCTTTTTCATCTCATATTCGTAAATTTTTTAAAGATGAAAAAATCTTGAAATTGATGGAGTTTCCAATTTTGTTTTTGGGAGCTACGCCCGAGAATACACCCGCTATGTATAGCCTGATGAATTATGCGGAGATGCAGATGGGAACATGGTATCCGTTGGGCGGAATGCACGAAATTGTGAAAGGAATGGTGTCATTGGCAGAAGAAAAAGGGGTAAAGATTATGTTAGACACCAATGTGCAGAAGATTGATATTCAAGGAGATAAGGTAAATAAAGTTATAACTAATAAGGGAGATTTTACGGCAAATGTAGTTGTAGCGAGTGCAGATTATCATCATGTGGAAGATAAACTTTTGGGTGAAGAGTTTCGAAACTATGATGAAAAATATTGGGACAAACGAGTGATGGCTCCGTCTTCGTTATTATTTTATTTGGGCTTGAACAAAAAAATCCCGAAATTACTTCATCATAATCTTTTCTTTGATGAAGATTTTAAAGTACACGCCCACGAGATTTATACCGAACCGAAATGGCCCTCGAAACCTTTGTTTTATGCCTCTGCACCTTCCAAAACGGATGCGAGCGTTGCTCCCGAAGGTTGTGAGAATGTGTTTTTGTTAGTTCCCGTTGCTCCCGATTTGGAAGATACGGAGGAAATGCGAGAGAAATATTACCATATCATTATGGAACGTTTGGAGAAATATTGTGGCGTATCTATCAGAGATTCAGTAGTTTATAAGAAAAGCTATGCTCATAATGATTTCAAAAGTGATTATAATGCCTTTAAAGGAAATGCGTATGGTTTGGCGAATACGTTGATGCAAACGGCGTTATTGAAACCGACTTTGAAGAGTAAAAAAGTAAAAAATTTATATTACACAGGACAATTAACCGTGCCTGGTCCTGGTGTGCCACCCTCTTTGATTTCTGGATTGGTGGTGGCGAAGGAGGTTATGAAAGAAAATAATTAATAGTAAAATTTTTTAATATCCTAACCCAAGCATTGATAACTGAACATCGAAATTATGGATTTATTTACCAAGACAAGTCTTGAATGTAGCAAATTGATTACGGAGCATTATAGCACGTCTTTCACGTTGGGAATCAGGACTTTAGACAAAAAATTTCACTTACCCATCTACGCAATTTATGGGTTTGTTCGCTATGCCGATGAGATTGTTGATACCTTTCACGGTTTTGATAAAAAGACGCTTTTGGCACGCTTCAAGGCAGATACTTTTGTAGCAATCGAAGAAGGCGTGAGTCTGAATCCTGTGTTACATTCATTCCAGTTAATAGTGAATACATACCAAATTGACCATGAGTTGATTAATGCTTTTTTGCACTCAATGGAAATGGATTTGTACTTTGCCGACTATAATCAAGATGGTTATGAAGAATACATTTATGGCTCGGCAGAGGTGGTGGGTTTAATGTGTTTGCGAGTGTTTTGTGAAGGAAATTTAGCAGAATACGACCGTCTAAAGGCTGATGCCAAACGCTTGGGGTCAGCGTTTCAGAAGGTAAATTTTTTGAGAGATATTAAGTCAGATTTTCAAGAAAGAGGGCGTACTTATTTCCCTTCGGTGGACTTTACGAACTTTACGTTGGCTGATAAAAAAGCCATTGAAGATGATATTCAAGCGGATTTTGATGCAGCTCTACGTGGAATTTTAGAACTACCAAAAGGGGCAAAAGGTGGCGTTTATCTGGCGTACAAGTATTATTTAAGACTTTTTGATAAAATTAAAAACTGTCCTGCTTCTAAAATTCAAAACGAAAGAATCAGAGTGCCAGATTTTCAAAAATTAACAATGCTGGCGAGTACGTATATGAAATTGCAATTGAATGTGTTGTAATTTTTAACAATTTGTTTATATCAATTCAGTTTAAATCTTAATCTAATTGTGTTAATTTTGTTCCTCTAATCGCCTCTAATAGAAAACAGTTCTTCTTGCATAAGTCTTCACTACGCATTTAAAATATTATAAAAAACTATTTCATTCAACAACTAAATTTAATTTTTAATGCAACACTTCGCAAAACACAGTTTGAGGAGCGTGCTTTTGTGCGTTCTTTCGTTTTTATTATTTCAAGAATCTTTTTCGCAGGTAAATTTAACTACGACTACTTACAGTCAAGATTTTAATACTTTGCCAACAACAGGTTCAACTAATACTTGGACAAATAATTCAACGATATCAGGATGGTATGCCGAGAGAGCATCAGGAACAACTGCTGGTACAACTGTTACTGCTATTATTGCAGGTTCAGGAACATCTGCTACAGGTGCTCTTTACAGTTTGGGTACAGGTACAGGGACTGATAGAGCATTGGGTTCTACGTGTTCTGGTACTTTTGGAAATGTTGCCACTGGATTAAGGGTTTTGAATCAGACAGGAGTTAGTATTTCTTCTTTTACCATATCATATACGGGAGAGCAATGGAGAAGAGAAAATAATGCAAGCGTTCAAAAATTACAGTTTGCCTATAAAATAGGTAGTAGCTTAACAACTTTGGATGCTACTTCAATTACAGCAGGTGGATTTACAGTTATAACAGCATTAGACTTTTCTTCACCAATTGTTGGAGCCACTACTGGTGCTGCTCTTGATGGAAATGCTGCAGCAAATAGAACTGTTATCTCTAATGTTATCATTTCTTTACCATCTCCATTAATTAATGGTCAAGAAATTATGCTAAAATGGCTTGACATAAATGATGCAGGAAACGATCATATTATGGGTGTAGATGATTTTACTATTGTAGCTACACCATCATCTCCAACCTTAACCGCTACTCCAACAACCCTGCCTCCTTTTAATTACACATTTGGCAATGGACCTTCAACCGCAAGTTCATATAATCTATCAGGTTCAGTTTTAACGCCTACTGCTGACACAGTTAAAATCTTTGCCCCAACAAATTTTGAAATTTCTAAATCTGCTGGAAGTGGTTATAAAGATACTTTAAATATCCGTTATTCGGGTGGGGCTTTTACTCCAATATCAATATATGTACGTCTAAAAGCAGGATTGGCAGTGAGTAACGCTTATGGGGACACAATAAGGCACAGCGGTGGTGGTGTAAATATATCCACTCTTCCAAAAGTTAGAGTGTCTGGTTCAGTTACAAGTGTGCCACCACCATCAATTACAACAACTGGTTCATTATTGCCATTTTATACGATTACTGGAACACCGTCAGTACCACAATCTTATGTTGTTTCTGGAAGTGATTTATTAGCTGACATCAAAATTAAAGCTCCGACTGGTTTTCAAATAAAAACAGGGGCGGGGAGTTATTTAGATTCTTTGTTAATACCTCAGACATCTGGAAGTGTGGCAAATACCACGATTGATATGCGTTTGAAGGGAATTGTGGCAGGTACTTTTACTGGAAATATAACCAATACAAGCACAACTGCATCTGCTAATGTGGCTGTAAATGGAACCGTGATTGCAACGATTGCAGCTGTAAGATTACCTATTCCAGAACAAAATACTTATACTGGGTCATCAGTTACAATAGCGGGTCGAGTTTCTGTTCGTTTTGGAAATAATAAGTTCTACCTCCAAGATGCGACGGGAGGAATTGCTGTTTATTCAGCTACAGGAACTGGAATTGTACCGACCTACTCAATTGCTGATGGAGATTCAGTTCTTTTAACAGGTGTAATTAAAAGATTCAACGGTGAAATAGAAATACTTGATCCAACTTATGTAAACAGAATTGCAGGAAGCGGAGCAAGTACAACACCAGCCCTATTCGTTTTCGATTCAAATAGTCCACCGTCTGGTGTTAATTTGGCTACGTTTTTGGATGTAAATGAAGGACGTAGAGTAAAAATAATTAGTGCAAATTTCGTTACTACGGGCAATTTTTCAAATAGTACAAATTATCCAATCAGTACCTGTAACGGTCAAGGAGACTCAGAAATTAGAATTGATGCGTCAGGTACTCAAACGCTCACAGGTACAGCCATTCCTACTGCTACTCAGGATATTACGGGTGTAATTGGGCATTATATTACTTCAACGGGAGCAGTTAATATCTTACAAATTTTTCCATCAAGCCCTGCAGATTTGTTTAATAGTACATTAACCTGTGTACCTGTGGTTGCTACCTCAGCAGCCAGTTGTGGAGCATTATCTGCCGCAAATTACTCAGCAGACTCAACTCTTGACGTAACCGCTTGGAATGTTGAATGGTTGGGTAATACCACGGCAACCCCAAGCCCACTCGGACCCACAAACGATGCTCAACAAATGACTAATGTTTTGGCGGTTTTGAATGCAACCAAAGCCGATGTATTTTGTATTGAAGAAGTTTGCGACCATAATCAGTTTATTGCCAGAGTCGGAACGGACTTGCCAGGCTACGGAGTGAGTTGTCAGACGGCTTATTATTCTCACTTTTTCGATACGCCCGAAACCCCAGGAAATGCTACAACTTATAGTCAAAAAGTTTGTTTTGTCTATAAAACAGCCATAGTTTCGCCCGTAACTTCTCAGATAAAGTCTTTACTATCAGATGTTTATACTTATAACCCTCCTGCTGGTCCAAATAACTGGGCATCAGGACGTTTGCCTTATTTATTTGTAGCTAATGTAACACTTGGAGGCGTTACCAAGAAAATACACTTCGTAGGGCTTCATGCGAAATCGGGTTCAGCCTTAGCGGATTATAATCGTCGTAATCAGGATGTGAAAGATTTGAAAGCTAAATTGGATAGTAATGCAGTTTATGCAAATGCTAATCTCATTATACTTGGCGACTACAATGATGACCTTGATACTTCGATTGCGGCTTCAAAACCATCATCTTACAAGAATTTTGTAACGGATAAGGTTCGTTATAATCAGATTTCAAAGTCATTAAGTGATTGTAAGGTTTCCAGTACCGCAAAATATCCAGATATTATTGACCATTTTATGACTTCTAATGAAATTGGGGTAATTCCAACGGGTACGCAAACGGTAACTCCTTCGGTTTCGGATATTTATTATTTAGAAAAAACCATAAATGTTTCAAGACCAATCAATTACGTTACAAGTTATACTACTTCAACATCCGACCATTACCCCGTAAATGCTCGTTTTAAATTTGGTATTCCTGCCACTATCAAAAGTGTAGCGTCTGGAAATTGGTCATTACCAGCCACTTGGGACTGCAATTGCGTGCCTCAATCTATCAATAATGTTACCGTTGATACGCCTCATACCGTAACGGTGGATGTTGCTTCGCTGGCTAAAAATGTAGATGTTAAAGGAGTATTGAATTATGTTTCTGCCTTAATGTTATCATTAGGATTGTAATAGAAACCAATTGAATTTAAAAAAACCGTCTGTAAACATTTTACAGACGGTTTTTGCGTTTTAGGTTATGATAAATCGTTGATTCTTTGTAGGTTTGAATAAGAAGTTAATTTTTATGCAGAAAATATCTTTTCTAATTTTCATACTTTTATTTCTTTCATTGAGCCTTTCAGCCCAAAGAAAAATCATTATCCAAAATCCCAACGAAGCCGAAATAATTGGTCGGCAGATTGAGGTTTTTGAGGATAAAACTGCCTCTCTAACTTTTGAGGTAGTTCGTAAACGCTCTGATATTGATGCCCGTTTTACCCAAAGCATTCAGCCCAATCCAAATTTTGGGGTTACTTCGTCTGTTGTGTGGGCGAGGTTTTCTTTGCAAAACAAATCTTCTCAAAAACTATATCTCGAAGTTTCAGAACCCGTCATTGATAGTATTGATATTTATAGAATTGACCTTAATAATCGAGTTACGCACAAAAAAGCAGGGGTTTATGTCCCTGTTTCTAAGCGAGATTTCAAAACTAATTTTTACCTTTTCGACCTCAATCTCAGTTCCGAACAAACTTGTACCTATTATATTCGTTTCCAAAATTCGTTACCATTGCTTTTCCCTTTGCGTGTAGCACCTTTGAAAGTATATTTTGAAGACAATCACCCCAAAGACCTCCTGCAAGGCTTGTATCTGGGCATTATGATTGTCATGGCAATCTTCAATTTCTTTATTTATTGGACAAACCGAAGCAAAGAATATCTCTATTACGTTATTTATGTGCTGTCTTTTGTTTGTTTTTTTGCCTATAATAAAGGCATCGGACATGAATTTATTTGGTATAATGCCCTATGGTTCAATCGTTTTACCCCTATTTTTATTTCTTCGGGGGTATCTTTTGGGATGTTGTTTGCCAATAATTTCCTTAACGCAGAACGTTATTTTCCAGAATCTGAAAAAATCTCCAAAATGCTCATTGGGCTTATTCTTCTATGTCTTTTTGCTTATTGGTTCGGGGCGGGGTCGTCAAGTATTGCCTTGCTGCACGTGGTGGCATTTTTTACGGTTATTTATGTATTGATGGTTTCCACCTATATTTGGTTACAAGGTTCTCAAACGGCACTTTTCTTTTTGATTGCATGGTCGGTTTTTTTGGTAAGTGCCTTAATTTTCATTATGCAATTATCCAATATTTTGCCCAGCGATAATTTTACTCGAAACGCACTACAAATTGGTTCAGCCTTAGAAGTTGTCTTGCTCTCCTTTGCTTTGGCATATAGAATTAACGTGGATAGAAAAGAAAAAGAACAATATCAGGCGGAGGTTATCAGGCAATTACAAGCCAACGACCAAATGCGAAACCGCATTGCCCGAGACCTACACGATGACATCGGTTCAACGCTGAGTAGTATCGGAATTTTGAGCCAAGTAGTTGAAAATCAAATGGGTAATAATTCTGATAATGTTAAAGATATGGTCAGACGAATAGGCGAGAGTTCTCAGAAAGTACAAAGGGCATTGAGTGATATTGTTTGGACAACCAAGCAAACCGAAGATAATTTTGATAATGTTTTGGTGAAAATGAAAGAATTTACTTCTGAAGTATTAGAGGCAAAAGATATTTTTTATAACTTCAATATTGATTCTATGCCCGATGTAAAGCTATCACCTTCAAAGCAATACAATTTTTATTTAATCTATAAAGAAGCCGTAAATAATATTGTGAAATACTCAAATGCTGATGAAGTTAATATTGATTTAGCTCGCCAGAATGGGTCATTAACTTTAAATATTACCGACAACGGAATTGGTTTTGATGAAAAGAAAGTAAAATTGGGCAACGGTCTCGCTAATATGCGGAAACGTGCCGATAGTTTAGATGGTCAAATTAAGATAACTTCCGTAATAGAAGAAGGAACGAAAGTCAGTTTGGAGATTCCCGTGGGATTATGAACTAAATTGAATTTTTTCATTTTTCCCATAAAAAATATTACTAAAACTATAAAAAAATCAAACCTTTCAACCTATCTTATTTGCTGAAATTCAACTACTTAGCCCAATATTGGCTTTAAATAGGTTATAAATTAATTCTCCATTATTTTTCCTGTTAAATAGCACTTTTCTAAGATAATCTCCGTACCTTTGCACCCTGATTTTTGTTATTGGTTATTAGTCATTAGTTAGTCGTTGTTTACGAAATTCTAATTACAATTTTATAAAGAAAAATTTTCTTTCCGATAACTAATAACCAGTAACTAATAACTAATACAATTCATGGAAAACATCCGTAACATTGCCATTATCGCCCACGTTGACCACGGTAAAACTACCCTCGTTGATAAAATCATCCACGCCTCAAAGTTGTTTCGTGACAACCAAGAATTCGGAGATTTAATCCTCGACAGCAACGATTTGGAGCGTGAGCGTGGTATCACAATCGTTTCTAAAAACGTATCTGTTCGCTATAAAGGCGTAAAAATTAATATCATTGATACCCCTGGTCACTCCGACTTTGGCGGTGAAGTTGAGCGTGTATTGAAGTTGGCTGATGGTGTTTGCCTTTTGGTAGATGCTTTTGAAGGTCCAATGCCTCAAACTCGTTTCGTATTAGGAAAAGCACTTGATTTAGGATTGAAGCCAATCGTAATCATTAATAAAGTAGATAAAGAAAACTGTCGCCCAGACGAAGTACATGAGCAAGTTTTTGACTTAATGTTCAACTTAGGAGCAACAGAAGACCAATTGGATTTCCAAACACTCTACGGTTCGTCTAAACAAGGATGGATGAGTACAGACTGGAAACGTCAAACGGAAGATATTACTGAATTATTAGACGTAATTATCGCCAGCATTCCTCCAGCAGCCACCAATGAAGGTATTCCACAGATGCAAATTACATCATTGGATTATTCATCTTTCGTAGGTCGTATCGCCATCGGTCGTGTTCACCGTGGAACTTTCAAGGAAGGTATGCAAGTAGCTTTAATGAAGGCAGACGGTTCGGTAAAAAGAATGAAAATCAAAGAACTTCAAGTATTTGAAGGTCTTGGAAGAATAAAAGTAAGCGAAGTTTCTTCGGGAGAAATTTGTGCCATGATGGGTATTGAAGATTTTGAAATCGGTGATACTGTTACTGATTACGAAACGCCAGAAGCATTACCAAGAATCTCGATTGATGAGCCAACAATGAATATGTTGTTTACCATCAACAACTCTCCATTCTACGGTAAAGAAGGTAAATTTGTAACATCACGTCACTTACGTGACCGTTTGTTCAAAGAAACTGAGAAAAACTTAGCCTTGAAAGTTCAAACAACGAGTTCTGAAGATAAATTCTTAGTATTTGGTCGTGGTATTCTTCACTTGTCGGTTCTTATTGAAACGATGCGTCGTGAAGGATATGAATTGCAAGTTGGGCAGCCACAAGTAATTTTCAAAGAAGGAGAAAACGGTGAACGTTTAGAACCAGTTGAAATTTTAGTAGTTGACGTTCCAGACGAATCAGCGGGTAAAGTAATTGAAATTGCAACCCAAGGAAAAGGTGAATTGTTGATAATGGAGCCAAAAGGTGATTTACAACATTTAGAATTCAACATTCCTTCACGTGGTTTGATTGGTATGCGTTCAAGAGTATTGACTGCTACTTTCGGAGAAGCAATCATGGCTCACCGTTTCAAGGCTTACGAACCATACAAAGGTACAATTCCAGGACGTATCAATGGTTCATTAATCTCAATGAATTCAGGTGTTGCAACGCCTTACTCAATTGATAAATTACAAGACCGTGGTGTATTCTTCATCGACCCAACTCAAGAAGTTTATACTGGAATGGTAATTGGAGAACACAATCGTCAGAATGACATCGAAGTAAACGTTCAAACAGCGAAACAATTAACGAATATGCGTGCATCAGGTACGGATAACAACGTGAAAATTGCGCCAAAATTGAACTTTTCTTTAGAAGAAGCAATGGAATATATCCAAAAAGATGAGTATTTAGAAATTACACCAAAATCTATCCGTATCCGTAAAATTTTCTTGGAAGCAGGAGAACGTAAACGTATGGGAAATAAAATAGAGATGGTTTAGTTAGATAATAGAGTTTAGTTTTATAAAAAAGCCCCTTTGATTTATTTCAGAGGGGCTTTTTTCAGTTTCAGCATCATAACCCTTCCGAGCATTTTGAACGCTTGGAAGGGCTTATTTTAAAGTATCTGCCAAATCTGCATTTTATTAATTTTTAAAAAAAGCCCCAAGAAAAATTCTCGGGGCTTTCAGCAGTCTCCATAAGCTATTTATTTTTTTCTATTATCTTTCCAGATTAAAGTTTCGTTTGTCGCCGTCTTCTGAAAATCTGAACATCTTCCGTCACCATAGCCTGTTATTCCCCCACTCGGCGAACAAATGACTTTACAATTGGCATCATAAACCACATTATATTGGTCGCAACAATCAACCGAAAAACTATAAACAGTCTGATTCTTATAGACATACGAGTAAACACTAGCGGGCGGATTCCATACGGGAATATTTTTTATGGAATCAATCTTCGCTTGAATACAAGTGGGTATTGATGTAGGGCTTGGCGTACAATTAATATCGTTGTCGTTTGATTTACAATTAGATAGAATTATACCCAAAATGGTAATTGTGATTACTAACTTGTTCATATTAATAAGTATTTTACCAAAGACGTAAAAAAGGTTAAAAAGGTTGTGTTGAATTATAATTTTCTAAAAATAAAAAAATCCTCTCCGTTTGCACGAAGAGGATTTTTTTATGAAACCTAATGAAGATTATTTCTTAGGTTTGTCAGGAATGATACGGATATCCGTAGGATTCTTAGGGTCAATATAGAATTTATATTTTGCCACTTGTCCTGTTGGCTTACAATCACCTGCATTCAAACGTTGTACTTCGTATTCATAGATTGAAGGACTCTTTGGTAATGGTAAATCTTTGGGCCAAGTAATGTTAGGATTCGTTGCTACGTTTTCGTAATTAACCGTTGAGCTATAAGTAGAAACACCAGTCAACCCAGTTGATTTCTTACGTCTTGGTACTAAACGTTTTGGTTTTGCAACACCTGTTCCATCAGTTGATTTAGCAGGAGCAACCGTTGTAGGGGCAACTGCAGTTGATGTAGCCTTACGAACTTTACGACGTGGACGTGGTGCATAACCTTGTGTTCCACCAAAATACTTAGTAGCTGTTGAACCACCAAAGATTTTGAACATATATTGGTCTTCAAATGGCTTTGCTGCTACAATGTTCTGAACAACTGGCTTAGCACGGTAGCCAAAACTTGCCGCTGTTGCTTCTGACAAACATTTTCCTTCGATGCTCGACTGAACTGTGTAATAATAGAAGCTACAATCATCACCGTTTACTAATGAAACATTAGCAGGTAAACTCAAAGAAGAGTTTTTGGTAGTTTGTTGGTAAGTTGGAACTCCCGAACCATCAGCTTTATACAACTTGAAAATATATTCTTCGTTTTCAGGCGTTGCAGAAGTGCTTTTCCAAGCAAATGTTGGAATTTCTGTTGAACCATTGTCGTAAATCTTTCCGTTTCCACCTTGCAAAGTAGGTACTGCACACACAACTGGTGCTGGAGGAGGAGGCAATAACGAATAAACTGTATTTCCTGTTTTCTCTCCAAAAGTATGTGAAAGAGCTAAACCGAAGTTACAACCACCGTGCGAACGAGTATATTCTCTGGTCAATACCTTTGTTGAAGCAGGAGTAACATCCCCACCAGCTACAGTGTATGGTGTTGAGGTTAAGAAACCTTGCCCATTCACTCCAATTGCCCAATTTTTAGCAAAATTATAAAGAATATCAACACTCAATAATCCACCTAATTGATTTTTTGAAGCAGAAGGTGAAGCACGGAATACCAATTGGTCAGCTCCTAAGGCTCCAGCCGTTACAGCACCATATCTCATGGCAGAACTGTTGAATAAACCACCTTTGAAATCAATATCAATATTGAATTTTTTACCTACTGGTAGTGCCAAAGCTGGACCAACTAATAAATAGAAATCTTCGTAGTTTCCTTGATTATCGTATTTTAGAGCACTTGGGCTAATACCTAAGATTGTCGCATTTTTTGCAATTTGCCCATCTGCCCCTTTGTAGTCATCACTGACGTTAAAGTTTTGGTAGCCTCCCATTAGTCCTGCACCAATGATTCCCCAAAAGTGATTTACTGATAATGAATTATAGCCACCTGGTTTTAGGAATAATGATTTATCTTCACCATCCTTACAAAATGGAATAGCGATACCAACACGATCCGTAATTTTCCAATATTGTTTTGGTTTTGTTGAACGTAATACATTACTATTCTTGTAAAATGCCGAGTCGAGAAAATAACCATCAGCAACCGTCTTTACTACTTGTCCGTTTGAATAGGTAGTGGTAGTAATACCATTGTCTGTTAAAGAACTAACAACTGTAGGTTTAGTGCCAGTAGTCTTCAAGTCTTGGGCTGTTGCTATTTGACCTACGGCAAGGCAAGTCAAAAGTCCCATAGTGAGTCTTTTTGTTGTTTTCTGCAAAAGACTGTTTCCTGAAAAAGTCTGTTTCATATTTGCTTGATTTTGATAAAATGAATGGGTTTTGTGACGGAATAGTTTAGTAGTTGTACGATTTAAGTGGGTAAAAGTAACGCTTTTTCCAAAAAAACAAGTGTTCATATCGGAAAAATCATACTTTTTTTCACAAAAAATACGGAATTGAGGTAATTTTATAAATTATTACACACTAATAATCCTAATTTTGTATATTACGATTATCACAAAGATAGAATATAGTTTTTAAAATCATATACCGTACACTCAAAGTTAGTATTTTGTTTAGAGACAAATCGACATTAAAGTTTTACTAAAAAATCATACCACCTTTTAAAAATTTTAAATAAATAAATAAAAATAACATTAATATGTCTGTACATACCGAAGTTAAAAGAATAACAACTCATTCGGCGGAATGGACATGATGTGCGCGATTGTGCCGATCGGGATCTCCGCGG
>JANPGQ010000297.1:0-1724 GCA_031423975.1 Cytophagales bacterium
TTGTGGGGTATAAACTCTTTGGGAATTCGAGGGAATACTATCCGATGGTTTCAAAGGCAGATTATTTTTCGAAGCACGTCAAAGGCATGATTAAGAATTTCTTTGGCGATTCGGCTTTGCAATTTGCTTCATTTTTTACGACTGAAACTGATATGACAAAAGATGAATTGAAAGACCTAAAAAAGATAATTGATTTAGCCATCAAAAACAAGAAACCATGACAACTTACCTACTTAAAACCATCCTCTGTTCGGGGATATTCTATGGGTTTTATTTTCTATTTCTCGAAAAAGAAAAGATGCACCGTTTCAACCGATTTTATCTGTTGCTGAGTTTGATTTTGCCTTTCGTTATTCCATTAATTACAATTGAAAAACAAACTGAATTATTACCCATTATTCAAGATAATATTATGATTTATAAACCATTATCTCAAAATATCATTTTCCAAAACACAACTATTCCCCAAAAGGAAATTAATCTTTTACCAATTATTCTATGTTCAAGCTATGGATTAATCACCTTGATTTTATTGCTAAGATTTGGGAAGAATTTGAGTATTATTTGGCAAAAAATTAGCAAAAATACATCTATTAATTCTAAAAATTCTACACTTATTTTATTGGAAGAAAATTTAATTCCGCATAGTTTTTTACAGTACATTTTTCTGAATAAAACTGAATACGAAAACGGCAATATTGAAGCAGAAATCTTACAACATGAATTAACTCATGTACGTCAAAAACACTCTTTTGATGTGATTTTGATGGAGATAATTCACTGTCTTTGGTGGTTCAATCCAATATTGATTCTCTATCGGAAAGCTATTCAACTCAACCATGAATTTTTGGCGGATGAAGCTGTGATTGAACATTTTGAAAATCCTCTTTCGTATCAATATTTATTAATCAATAAAGCCTCACAAACCAGTAGTTTATCGCTCACGAGTCAGTTCAATTATCTTATCACAAAAAAACGTTTAATCATGATGACAAAAAACACCTCCCCGCAACGAGCATTTTTGATAAAATTGCTCTTTGCCCCCTTGTTTGTTGGAACAGTTTTAATGCTTAGCACCCGAGTTGATGCACAGGAGAAAGCTGTGCCAATTAAAGTAGAAACAGAAAGTATAAAGCCTAAAACGAATCGGGCAAAATTACCTTTTAGAAAAGATTTGGAATTTACAGAAGAAGGTGCTTCAAAGGAATTGATGCAAGAATATGAAAACATAATTAAAGCAAATACATCTAAAACTGGTAAATGGTTGATGTATTCAGCAAACAGTTCTGTACCAAATGATAAGAATCGGATGATTGCTATTTTTAAAATGATGAGTAAAAAACAGCAGGAAAGTGTAGATATTGGATTTATGTATGGTTTAAATATTCTTATTCCAAAGAATCCACCAACCGAAGAGCAATTTCAAAGTTTCAAAAATGCTAACAAATTTGGGGTCTGGATTGGTGAAAAAAAGGTTAAAAATAGTATTCTCAATAATTATAAACCCCAAGATTTTGACAATGTAAATGTCAGTAAATTAGAAGGTGGGGCAAAGGTGGGCAGAGCTTACGATTTTCAAGTTAGCTTAATGACAAAAGCTGATTTTGCTAATTATAATAAAAATAAGTCAGATATTTTCATCCAGTATCATAATTAAGATCAATATGTGGCACATACTAGGTCTTACAGCCTTAGCTAATACCTCAAAAATTAGATTTATTGAA